>NZ_VLJG01000001.1:0-16642 GCF_007829415.1 Aminobacter sp. J44
GCGCTCGTTTGCCGACGCCAAACAGCTGCACGGGCACCGTTATGCGCGCTTGCGCGGGCTGATGAAGGTGAGCTGGCAATGTCTGCTGGCCGCGGCCAGCCAGAACATGAAGAAGATCGCGCTGGCGCTCACCCGCCAGCCACGCCTGGCGGGGGCATGAGACCCTCTCGCCCCTTCATTATCTTCACTTCGTCAGGCGCCGGCAGCGCCCCTCCGCTCGGTCATCCCGCCCCAACGAAAAACCCGCCAAAAATCGGCGGGTTTGTCAGTGGTCTGAAGGCGGCCTTCTGAGCCGCCTTTTTGTTATGCTCTGAGAACTCGTGTCTCGCTTGGATAGCTGCCCTTCGTCGCGCGCCAATGGGCGGCGGCGAAGCCGAGCACGATGATCGCGAAGGCATGATGCGTGATCGCGGGGTGCAGGCTTGCAGCCGTGATGAGCGTGACGATGCCGAGCACCGCCTGCAGCGTCACCATCGCGAACAGCACCACCGCGCGGCGCGCATGGGGCGTGCCGGGCTCGGCCCGCCAGGTGGCGATCGCGTGCCAGAGGGCGGCGGCGAACACCAAATAGGCGCCCATGCGGTGGGTGAACTGCACCGTCTTCACGTTCTCGAAGAAGTTGATCCACCACGGGTCCATCAGGAGCAGCTGGTCCGGCCAGATTTTTCCGTCCATCAGCGGCCAACTGGTGAAGGTCATGCCGGCGTGAAGGCCGGCCACCAGGGCGCCGAGGCCGATCTGGATCAGCACAAGAACAACCAGCCAGCCCGCGAAGCGGCGGGTGCCTTCCCTCGCCGGTCCGACCGAATGGTTTGCCAGCCCGCGCGCGATCAGCACGGTCGCGGTGAATATGAGGCACGCCATCAGAAGGTGCGTCGCGAGCCGGTACTGGCTGACGTGGGTGCGCTCTGCGAGGCCCGAAGCCACCATCCACCAGCCGATGAAACCCTGCAGGCCGCCCAGCGCTAGCAACCCAACGAGTTTTGGCTTGAGGTGCCTCTCAAGACGCCCGGTAAGCCAGAAGAAGGCAAGCGGCAGGGCAACCAGCACGCCGACGCTACGGGCCAGCAGGCGATGCGCCCACTCCCACCAGAAGATCGTCTTGAACTCGGACAGGGTCATGCCCTGGTTGAGCTGCTTGTATTGCGGGATTTCCTGGTACTTGGCGAACTCTTCTGTCCACTCCGCTTCGTTGAGCGGCGGGATGACGCCGTGGATCGGCTTCCATTCGGTGATCGAAAGGCCGGAACCGGTCAGACGCGTCGCACCGCCGACCACGAAAAGCGCAAACAGCACGAGTATGACGAGGTAGAGCCACCAGCGGATCAGGCGGCGGTTCTGTTGTTCGCGATCAAGGGCAACGGATGGGAGAAGTGCGTTGGAAGCCGCGTGTTCGGCCATACCTGATACCTTCACGATGACGGGTGCGGGTGTCGTCGCCTATCCGCTACGTCAAGGCAAGCATAAGCCGCGCGACACGCCGTCGCGGCGTAATTCGTTTGCACGCAGTGGCCCCGCAGCATAGAACGCCGCGTAAAGGAAGAATAGTGATGCCCGTTCGTCTCAAGAAACTGATCGGTACAGTGCTGCTGGTGATGCTGGTGTGCGTCTATGCGATCGTCGCTACGATCGTCGCGGTCGCGCAGCTTGCGGAATCAGGTGCACTCGTGCACCTCGCTTATTTCTTCTTCACCGGCATTCTGTGGGTGCTGCCGGCGATGCTCATCATCAAGTGGATGGCAACGCCCCCTCGCCCGAAGGCACGCTAGAGCGTCACCAGCGTCCTGCCACGATTGGCTATCGCCGTCGAGAGCCCAGACAGCAGCGTCCTGACATAAGGCAGGCGCTGATATCTTCCGTTGATCGAGATTCGCGGCAGAGCGTGCAAATGCTCGCGGTGTTCGTGCTGCAGCACGCCGTGGCGTGTCGTCACCGCTGACGCGAAGCCTGCACCCTCGGCAAGCCTTGCCTCCCGTTCGCCGGCAGCCCTCGGGGAGCCGTACGGATAGGCGAAATGGCGCGGCCTCCTGCCCGTCTCGCATTCGATAATGCGAGCGGATTCGACCATCTCGAACAATGCAGCCTCTTCATCAAGCCGGCGCAAGTTGTAGTGATGCACCGTGTGCGCACCAATCGTCGCCAGCGGGTGCGATGACAGCAGTCTAACCTCGTCCCAGTTCAGGAATTTGCGCGGCTTGCTGTCGTCGATCGCGCCGATGCGGCGCAGAAATGCCTGCTGCTCAGTTTGCGGTATCTCGCGCCAGAGATGGCGGATCAGTGCGCGGATCTGAGATTTGCAGTCGCCCCCAGCCTGGACGGTGGGAAGATCGACTCGCCCGCCACCCGCTATGAACTCTTCGACAACCTCCCACCAGGGCGCGACCTCGCCGCTTACAAAGCCTGTCGTGACGTAGACGGTGAAAGGCACCTTGTGCGCCTCGAACACCGGCAGCGCATCGGTGAGATTGTCGAGCCAGCCGTCGTCGAGCGTAACGGCCACCGTTCCGGTGCGTCCCTTAGCCAGATTCTCGACCATCTCGTCCATCGAGACGAAGGCAAGGCCCTGTCGGCGGATGTCGCGGAGCACAACGTCGAGAAATTCCGGCGTGATGGTCAGGTGAGTATTGAAGTTGAGGGGGGAAGGCCCACCGGCGTTGACCCGATGCAGCATCAGGATTGCGCCGCAGCCGGAAAGGAAACGGGAAGCAATGGCGGCCGCGCCGCTCCAGTACGCGCCACTCAACACCAGCTTCTGCGCCGTGTGGCGCACGTCGAACATTGATTCACCTTTCTCGGCTACCGTGACGGCAGTATGGGCTGGAAGGATTTCATTATGGTTGACAACGGAACAGCGCGCTCTGCGATTTCCAGCGCCGTGTCCCGCCCCTTTCCTTCGTCGGTCGACGTGCGACCAGCGGATGACATCGGCCTTGCGGAATACGAAGCCTTCTGCGCCACCGCCATCGTGGGCCCGGCTCAGCACCCGCTTTGGATCCGCGCCTGGATCGAGGCGAGCGGTGCTGATGCGCTGATCGTCATGATGCGCCGCAGCGGCGTGCCGGTGTTTGCGCTAGCCTTGGAAGTGGTGCGCGAGGGGCCGTTCCTGGTCGCCCGTTTTCCCGCTGGCGACCATGCCAATGGCAACTTTGCCGCCGTGGCTGCCGATGCCCACCAGCTGAGCGAAGCCGATGCGCGGACGCTCTGTGCCGCCATCCACGCGGCGCGCCCCGATATCGACCTGATCAGCCTGCAGCGCCAGAACCCGACAATCGGCGAGTTCGCCAATCCGTTGGCAGGGCTTGCATACATGCGAAGCCCGAACGTCTCCCTCGCCGTAGACCTCAGCGGCGGTTTCGACGCTGTGCTCTCGCGCCATAACGGGCGCAAGAAGCGCAAGAAGTTTCGCGGTCAGTTGCGCAAGTTCGAGGAGGTCGGCGGCTACCGCGTTATCACCGCTTCTACACCGGAAGAAGTCGACAGCATCCTCGATGCCTACTTCGAAATGAAGGCGGCACGCTTTGCCGAAAAGGGTATCCCGAACGTCTTTGCGCCGATCGAGGTGCAGACCTTCTTCCGCAGGCTCTACTCCAGCTGCCTCCACCTTCCGGCACACATGCGTCCCTTCGAGTTGCGCGCGGTGGAAGTCGAGGGCGGCCTCGTTGCGGTGCACGGCATGTCGCACACGCCACACAGCATCCTCTGCGACTTCGGCGGGATGCGCGAGACGGCCGCGGCGCAGTGCCCCGGCTACTTCTTCGATTACCTCTGCATCGAAGATGCCTGCAATAATGGCAAGACCATCTACGACTTCAGCGTCGGCGACGAGCCCTATAAGCGCAGCTGGTGCGACGTTGAGACCTGGCAGTTCGACACGCTGCTGCCGCTCACCGCCAAAGGCCGCGCCGCCTGGGCGCTTGCCACGGCGCGGGCACACGCGGTGCGCCTCGTCAAATCGAACGCCGCGCTCTGGTCGCTCGTCAAGCAGCTCAGAACGAAAGTGGCTGGAACCAAGGTCCAGCCACACCAGGAAGACTGATCTAAATTTCGCCTGACCCGTGTCAGGCGACCGAACGACGACCTTCCGGCGCCGGCGGCTGGCGATAGCCGACCGGCGTCACACGCAGCACCTCTCTATAGCCCGACTCGGCCAGATCCAGCGACGTCTCGCGGATCGCCTCGTCTTCCGCCTCGATGACGCTGACGAGGATCTCGGTCGTGTCCGTGACGACACGCGAGAGGCTTTCGGCATCGGTCGGGCCGCACTCGACGATGATGAGGTCGTAGGCGGTCTCGAGCGAGGCGAGGATGATCGGCAGGCGATCGATCGCGCGCATCGCCTTTTCCATCTGCGCGGTGCCTACCGAAATGACGTGGCAGTCCGAGTAAAGATCGGCGCGAATGATCTCGGAGAACTGCGCTTCGGCGGCGAGCAGGTTTGTGATGCCCGGATAGCGGTTGCTTTCAAGCATCGTCGCCGACGGCGTACCGGTCGAAGTGAGGTCGAGGAACACGACCCTGAGCCCGGCATCGGACACCTCGCGGGCCACGAGCACGGAGGCTGCCGCGGCCTCATCGCCCTCCGGCGAGATGAATACCGCACGGCTCACATTGCTTTCCACGAGACGATCAGCAGCTTCCTCGATGGTGAGCTCAGCCCGCTGGGCGCGGATTTCCTCGATCGGATCCTCAACGACTTCCTCCGCCTCGTCAGCATCGGCGGCGCCTTCCACGTTCGCAACGCTGAGGGCTGGCATCACGATCTCCTCGACTGGCTCGATCACACGCGGTGCCGGGCGCATCGCGCGGCCGCTGAAGAGCTCGGCAAGCAGGGTGAAGATCGCGAGCAACAGCGCGGAGCCAACGAACGCGGCGGCCGTGATCGGCAGGACCTTCGGGAAGTACGGCTCGTAGGGCTGCGTTGCACGCGAGAAGATCCGGGCATCGGCGGGCAGATAGTTGCGGTCAGCGCGCGAAGCTGCCTCGCGGTAGCGGGTCAGGTACGATTCCAGCAGGGCACGCTCGGCAGCCGCCTCGCGCTCCAGGGCGCGCAGCTCTACCTCGTCACCGCCTGCCTGAGCCGCCGCCGCCTTCAGGCGGTTGAGGTCACCGGTAAGTTCCGTCTCGCGCGCCCGCATGGAGCTGGCTTCGCTTTCAACCGAGGCGAGAACCTTGCGCGCTTCGCTGCGGATCTGCTGCTCAACCTCGGCCAGCTGGGCTTTGAGCGAGCGAATGCGCGGGTGGTTTTCGAGCAGCGTCGTCGAGGCATCGGCGAGATCAGAGGAAAGCTGCGCCTGGCGCTCGCGCAGGCGCTGGATCACCGGGGCATTCAGCACTTCCGGAATGGATTCCGCCGAGGCGCCAGACGCCAAGGCGTCACGAATGGTCTTGGCGCGAGCTTGGGCGGCCGAGCGCGCGGCACTGACACGAACAAGCTCCGACGAAATTTCCGAAAGCTGCTGGTTGGCAATGACGGTGTTGTTCTGGCCGCCTGCAAGCAGGTCAGCCTTGGCGCGATAGTCGGCAACCCGCGCCTCGGCCTCACGCACACGCTTGCGCAGATCGGCGATCTCCGGCTCCAGCCATTCGGTGGCGTCGGCTGTCGTCAGGCGCTTAGCCTGTTCCTGGACGGCGAGATAGGCGTCAGCGATCGCGTTCGGAACGTCGGCCGCGAGCTTCGGGGCGGTCGACGAGAAGCTGACGACGATCACGCGCGAGCGGTCGACATTATAGACATTGAGGCGCTCGCGCATGGCGCGGATGACGCGGTCCTCGACCGAAGCCTGCGACGGGTCACTCTTAAGCCCCGTGAGGATCAGCAGGTTGCCGATGGCGGAAGTCTCCCCCCGAGCGCCGAACTCATCATGGCTGGCGAGCTTCAGCTTGCGTGCAACCTCGCGCAGGATGTCATTGGAAGAGATTACCTCGACCTGGCTGGCCACGGCCTCGCTGTCGAGCAACGGCCGGTCAGCCTCGCTGGCCCCGGTGGTCGGACGCGCGTAGACGGACTCGCGGTTCTCGATGAGGATGCGGGTCTCGGCGCGATAGTGCGGAGTCGCCATCGAGGCGAACATGAAGGCAACCGCGGTCACGCCAACCGAGACGGCGACGATCCGCTTCCAGTTGCGGGCGAGGCTTCCGAAAAGCCTGCCCAGATCGACATCGACGTCCGCAGAACCTGCCCCAGTCATGTGAATACTCCGATACACGTCGCTGGGTAAGGTAAACGGGTATGGTAACCGGGCCGTTAAGCCGCGCGTAAGGATCTGTTTTCCTTTGTTGACAAAGGGTTAATTGGTGAACGGGCGGCAAACACAATCGCTTTCCCTTTACCCGCTGTTAACCCTGTCTCACGAATTATCATCGCAACGAGACGGGCCGCAGCGGCCTGACTTCACAGGACGAAAGTAGCCACCTGCACATGAACAAGCCGACCGTTGCCCTCATCCTCTGCGCTGCCCTTGCAGCCGCCGGATGCTCAAGCTACCGGCCGGCTCCGGCTGCCTTCAACGAGGCGGTGACGAAGCCCTATGTGCTCGATGCAGGCGACCGCATCCGCGTGACCGTGTTCGAGCAGGACTCGCTTTCCAACGTCTATGCCGTAGACCAGTCCGGCTATATCTCCTTCCCGCTCGTGGGCGCTGTGCCGGCGCGTGGCCATACCGTGCAGCAGGTCGAGGCGCTGATCGCCGAGAAGCTGCGCAACGGGTATCTGCGTGATCCCGACGTTTCGGTCGAAGTCGACCGCTACCGCCCGATCTTTGTGATGGGCGAGGTCGGCGCGGCCGGCCAGTATTCCTACGTGCCCGGTCTGACAGTCCAGAAGGCGATTGCCTCGGCCGGCGGCTTCACGCCACGCGCCAATCAGGTGAACGTCGACATCACGCGCACCATCAACAACGAGGTGATGACAGGTCGGGTCTCGACGTCCGATCCGGTGCTGCCGGGCGACACGATCTATGTCCGCGAACGGTTGTTCTAGAGCGTGACGTGTCAGGCAGTCTGCGCATCATTCACTGCTTTCGCTCGCCCGTCGGCGGCATCTTCCGGCATGTCCGGGACCTTGCCGTGGCGCAGGCGGCAGCCGGCCACAAGGTCGGCATCATCTGCGACTCCTCGACGGGCGGCGCCCTCGAGGATCGCTACTTCGACGAGCTCAGGCACGCCCTCGAGCTTGGCGTGTCGCGCATGCCGATCCAGCGCAGGATCAGCATTGGCGACATCGCGGCCGGAGTGCGGACCTTTCGTCTGCTCAAGGAATTGCGGCCGGACGTGCTGCACGGTCATGGCGCCAAGGGTGGCGCGCTCGTGCGGGTCTTCGGCTCAGTGTTGCGGGTTTTCAGGTATCGCGTTGCCCGCGTTTATTCGCCGCATGGCGGGGTCCTGCATTACGACCCCGCCACGCGGAAGGGACGTCTCCTTTTTTCGCTCGAACGGCTGCTGACGCGCCTGAGCGACCACATCCTGTTTGTGTCGGAGCATGAGCGGCAGGCCTTCTTCGCCAAAGTCGGCCGCCTGAAGACGCCGACCTCGATGTTTCATAACGGCGTCAATGGCAGCGAGTTCATCCCGGTCGAGAATGCGCCGGATGCCGCCGACTTCATCTATATTGGCATGATGCGAGACCTGAAGGGTCCCGACATCTTTCTCGACGCCCTCGCCTTTGCCGAAAAAGTTACGGGCAGGCGCCTGCGTGCCGTGATGGTCGGAGACGGTCCGGATCTTCCGCGCTACCAGAACCGGGCAAAAACTCTGGGCATCGACGTGACCTTCTTTCCGCCGATGCCCGCACGCGAAGCCTTCGCACTCGGACGTACCGTCGTCGTGCCGTCGCGCGCAGAGGCAATGCCTTACCTCGTTCTCGAGGCGCTGGCGGCCGGCAAGCCGATGATCGCCACGGCCGTCGGCGGCATTCCGGAGGTATTCGGCGCAGACTCCCCTGCCCTTGTCATGCCCGAGCCGCCCAGCGTTGGCGACGCCATGGTGCGAGTTCTTGCGGACGAAGCCGCCTATCGCGGAGTGATGCCATCGCGCGAGGAGCTGATTGCCCGCTTCAGCGTCGAGACGATGGCGGCAAACATCGAAACCGTCTACCGCTCCTGCCTCGCCAGCTGACGCTACGGGAAGCGGTCAAGGTTTCCTTAGCAGCTCTCTGCTAAGGCATTTCTGAGCCAGGGGGCGCAGAGATGGCAAAGAGGAAACCTGACCACCGCTTTACCCTTGATGCGGTTCGCGCATTCCGGGACGAGCAGGACACGAACGGGCCGGACCAGATCAGTCCACTCGCCCGGCAGATCGCGACGCAATACCGGAACGACACGATGTCGCCGGTCATGGTCATCGGCGTCGTGCGCGTGCTCGAATTCGTGCTGCTGGCTCTCACCGGCGTGGGGCTGTGGTTTGCCTATGTTGGCTGGCACCCAGAACTGGTCCTCCACTACGCCGTCCTGATCATCGCCTGCCCGGCAGTCACCGTCGTTCTGCTCGAGATCGCGGGCAACTATCAGCTGCCACGCCTGCAGCAGCCGCTGCACAGCATCGGCACCTGCTTCCTCGTCTGGGCCGGCGCCCTGGCGGTGATGGCGGCGGCCGGCTTCTTCCTGAAGGTTTCGATCGAATTCTCGCGCGTCTGGGCGGCCAGCTGGTTCGTTGGCGGCATGGCCGTGATGCTCGTCTACCGCTTCGTCGTCTCGCGTCTGGTGCGCCGCTGGGCACGCAACGGCCGGATGGAGCGCCGTGCCGTCATCATTGGCGGCGGCCAGGCAGCCGAAAACCTGATCCGCCAGATCGAGCGCCAGCCCTACAACGACATCCGCATCTGCGGTTTCTTCGACGACCGCGACGACACCCGCTCGCCGCCGGTCATCGCCGGGTATCCGAAACTCGGCTCCGTGAGCCAGCTGGTTGAGTTCGCGCGCATCGCGCACATCGACATGCTGGTCGTCGCTCTGCCCCTGACGGCCGAGAAGCGCGTGCTGCAGCTTCTCAAAAAGCTGTGGGTGCTTCCCGTCGACATCCGCCTGTCGGCACATTCGAACCAGCTGCGCTTCCGCCCGCGCTCCTATTCCTACATCGGCACAGTGCCGATGCTCGACATCTTCGACAAGCCGATCAACGATTGGGATTCGGTCGCCAAGCGCGCCTTCGACATCGTGTTTTCGCTACTCGGCATCATCCTGTTCTCGCCGGTGATGCTCGCCACCGCGATCGCCATCAAGCTCGACAGCAGCGGGCCCATCCTCTTCAGGCAGAAGCGCCACGGCTTCAACAACGAGGTCATCGAGGTCTACAAGTTCCGCTCGATGTATGTTGACCAGTGCGACCCAACTGCGAAGCAGGCGGTGACGAAGAACGACCCGCGTGTGACCCGCGTCGGCCGATTCATCCGCAAGACCTCGATCGATGAGCTGCCGCAGTTCTTCAACGTACTCGCCGGCAGCCTGTCGCTGGTGGGTCCGCGCCCGCATGCGGTGGCCGGGCAGACGCGCAACCTGCTTTACCATGAAGTGGTCGACGGCTACTTCGCGCGCCACCGCGTGAAGCCCGGCGTCACCGGCTGGGCGCAGATCAACGGCTGGCGCGGCGAGATCGACAATGACGAAAAGATCCGGATGCGGACGGAATACGACCTCTACTACATCGAGAACTGGTCGCTCTGGTTTGACCTCAAGATCCTGTTCCTGACGCCGATCCGCCTCTTCACCTCAGGAAACGCCTATTGAGCACGGTCACGGAAAGCGGCCTGCCTCGGGAAGTCGTGCAGGCGAAGGCGATCTCGATCATCACCTCGGCCGCCGTCACCTTCGGCGTGTTTCTTGGCGGGTTCGTTCTGTTTGAACCGGCTCCCTACGAGCTCTACATGGCGGGGCTGATCGCGGTATGGGCGTTGTTCGGACTGCGCATCTCGAAGTACGCAGCAATTTTGCTGACGCTGCTGGTGCTGTTCAACGTTGGGGGGCTCATCTCGATGGGGGTGATGGGAGACCTCTACCAGACACCGCTCTATCTCGCCGTCTCCCTGTTCCTCGCCTTCACCGCCGTATTCTTCGTCGCAATCGTCGAAGGCGACCACACGCGCTACCGGCTGATCGTCCTCGGCTGGGTAGCGGCCGCGCTCGTCACGGGAACGCTAGGCATAGCCGGCTATTTCCATTTGTTTCCGGGCGCAGACAAATTCACGCTTTACGACCGCGCCTCCGGCGCCTTCGCTGACCCGAACGTCTTTGGGCCTTTCCTGGTACTGCCAGCGATCTGGCTGTTCCACCGGCTCCTCACCGGCAATCCACTGCTCCTGCCAGTGACGGCCGGCGCATTCGTCCTCATCGTCGCGGCGATCTTCTTCTCCTTCTCGCGCGGTGCCTGGGGCCTGTTTGCGATGTCGGCGGTCCTGCTGATGATCGCGCTTTTCCTGCGCTCGCAGAGCAGCCTGTTTCGCCTACGCCTCGCGCTGATGGCCGTGCTCGCCATTTCGATCCTGGTTGCCGCAATCCTGGTCGCGCTGCAACTGCCCGGCGTCGCGGACTTCTTCGCGATGCGCGCCAGGCTGGTGCAGGAGTACGACGGAGGCCATCTCGGCCGCTTCGCCCGCTTCGGCATCGGCTTCCGGATGGCCATGGAGCATCCACTCGGCATCGGTCCGCTGAATTTTGGCCGAATGCTCGGCGAGGATACGCACAACATCTGGCTGAAGACGCTGATGGACTATGGGTGGCTCGGCTTTGCCTCGTTCCTGACCATGGTGCTGTGGACCATCGTCGGCGGCTTCCGCATCCTGTTCCGCGAGCGGCCCTGGCAGCCCTATCTCCTGTGCGCCTATGTCGTCTTTCTTGGCCACCTCGGTCTCGGCACCGTCATCGACATGGACCACTGGCGCCACTTCTACCTGCTGATCGGCCTGATCTGGGGCGCGATGGCACTCGAACAGCGTTATCAACACCGGATGCTGGCCCGGTAGGGAACAGCTGACGGATTCGCCGCGCGCAAGGCTGCTTCGCAATTTCGCCGGAGCCCGAATCGTGAACCTACGCTAGGGTGAGGCGTTCGCTCTTCATCCGCCTTGTGAATGAGGATTTTCGCCGCCTTGTCCGCCACTTCTCCCCTCGCACCGTTCAAGCAACCCGTCTTCCGCTCGATCTGGCTTGCGAGCCTTGCCTCCAATTTCGGATCACTGATCCAGACGGTGGGCGCGGCCTGGCTGATGACGATCATTGCGACCTCGGCGGACATGGTGGCACTGGTGCAGGCCTCGACGGCGATGCCGATCATGCTGTTCTCGCTGGTGGCTGGCGCGATAGCGGACAATTTCAACCGCCGCCGTGTCATGCTCCTGGCGCAGGGGTTCATGTTCTGCGTCTCGATCCTGCTCGCCCTGTTCGCCTATGGCGGCCTGCTGACGCCCTGGCTCCTGCTGACCTTCACCTTCCTGATCGGCTGCGGCACCGCGCTATACAATCCGTCCTGGCAAGCTTCGGTCGGCGACATGGTCCCGCGCGACGTGATTCCGCAGGCGGTTGCTGTCAACAGCATGGGCTTCAACCTCACTCGCAGCGTAGGTCCGGCCATTGGCGGCGCTATCGTGGCCGCTTTCGGCGCGGCGGCGGCGTTCCTCATCAATGCCTGCAGCTATGTCGCGCTGCTCATCGTCCTCTATCGCTGGAAGCCGGCGCCGCGTGCCTCGACTTTGCCGCGCGAGCCGCTGGGCCTCGCGATTACTTCGGGCCTGCGCTACATCGCCATGTCGCCGAACCTGCAGAAGGTGCTCTTCCGCGGCTTCTGGTTCGGCTTCAGCGTGATCACCATTCTCGCCCTGCTGCCGCTCGTTGCGCGCGACATGCTGCAGGGCGACGCCCTGCTTTATGGCATTCTGTTCGGCGCCTTCGGCGTTGGCGCGGTCGGCGGAGCAATTGGCAGCGGATACCTGCGCGAACACCTGACCACTGAATCGTTGGCGCGCCTTGGCTTCCTTGGCTTTGCCGTGTCTGCCCTCGTCCTTTCCGTCGCCCCGCCCGCATGGCTCGCAGTGATCGTGATCCTGCTCGCTGGCGCCTGTTGGGTGATTTCCCTGTCTAGCTTCAACATCACGGTCCAGCTGTCGACGCCGCGATGGGTGGTGGGACGGGCGCTTTCGCTCTATCACACCTGCACTTTCGGCGGCATGGCATCGGGAAGCTGGGTCTGGGGCCATCTGGCCGAGACCTCGGGGCCGGAAACGGCACTGCAGATCGCGGCCGTCGTGATGATCGCGGGCGCAGCAGTGGGCCTGATCCGGTGGCTTGCACTGCCGGCCATCGAAGCGCTCAATCTGGACCCGATAAACCGCTGGAAGGAGCCTCGGCTCGAACTCGACATCACCCCCCGCAGCGGGCCGGTTAAGATCATCATCGAGTACATCATCCCGCAGAAGGATACGGCGACCTTCCTCGCCATGATGGCCGAGCGGCGCCGGATCCGGAAACGCGATGGCGCCCGGCGCTGGAGCCTGACGCGTGATCTCGAACATCCTGAGCGCTGGATGGAAAGCTATCAGCTGCCGACCTGGCTCGAATATGTCCGCTACAACCAGCGCATGACGAAAGCGGACGCGCTGGTCGGCGACGAGATCCGCCGGCTGCACGCGGGCGAAGAGCCACCGAAGGTGCACCGCATGATCGAACGTCCAACCGGCCGCCGCGAATGGGACATTCATCCCAAGGGCGTCGTGGAACTGCACCAGCAGTAGGCCGCGATCGCGGCGGTCACAGTGGTGGCTATGGAAACGGGAACGACGACTAGTGCGTTAGCACCGATCCTTCATGGTGCCTGAGAGGCTCCGGACATCTGACCGAACGACGAACGGCGCGGTTCCTGCGGCTGCCCACAGTTCGCCTTTCCGGGCTTCCCGGAACGTTGTCCTCTTGCCGCGAATTCCCACCTCCCGCCGGTAACTTTCTTCCGGAGCCACGAGCTCGGCCGTCGAACCATGCTGCTGAACAAACAAAAACGGCCGCGTCATCCGCGGCCGTTATTTCGGAACAGTGCGTTAGTTGCTTAGCGGCCGTCGGGCGTCCGTGTGCCGTACCACTTGTCCTTGACGGCGTTGTAGTGCTCCGAAGGATCGTAGACCGCAACGTTCAGGCTGAGACGCTGGGGCGACAGGCGGCCCATCGCCGACAGGATGGCGTAGCTTGCCGCCACCACGTCACGCTCCGACTGAGCAAGGCTGATCTGCGCCGAGATCACGTCCGCCTGCGCGTTCAGCACGTCCAGCGTGGTGCGCTGGCCCACATTGCGCTCCTCGACAACGCCCTGAAGGGCAAGCTGCGCAGCGGAAACCAGCTCCCGGCCGGCGTTGACCATTTCGACCGCGGCAACGTATTGCGCCCAGGCAGCCGTAACGGCCTGACGAACGCGGTCGCGAGTGACGTCCACGTCGATGCGCGCCTGGCCGAGCTGTTCCTTGGCCTGGCGAATCGTCGCCGAAGTGCGGCCACCCTGATAGATCGGGATCGAAAGGTTCAGGCCAACCGACGCTGCGGTCGACGTGCCGTCACGTCCACCAACACCTGGCAGGCCGCCATACGTCTTCTGGTTGCTGGTCGAAACGCCAGCCTGCGCGCTGACCTGGGGCAGCATGCCACCCTCGGCGGTCTTAACCTGGTAGGCGGCCGCATCAACGAGGTGCTCGCTGGCGCGAATGGCCGGGTGCTCGGCAAGCGCGATCTGCTGCGCCTGTTCGAGGCTCTTGGGAACCAGATGGCTCGCTGCCTTGGCGACGTCGAGCTTGCCCGGACGGTCGCCGACGATCTGGAAGTAGATCGCCTCGCTAGCCTGCACCTGCGCGCGGGCGGCGCTCAGCTGGGCCACCGCGGCTGCCTGCTGTGCGCGGGCCTGCGCCACGTCGGTACGCGTGCCCTCGCCCACTTCAAGGCGCGAGTTGGCAGCACGAACCTGCTCGCCAAGGAACTCGAGGTTGCGCTCGCGGAAAATCGCTATCTGCCGGTCGCGCAGCACGTCGACATAGGCTGCGGCGGCGTTGAAGAGGATGTCCTGTTCGCTGTTGCGCAGGCTCTCGTTCGAGGCGCGCACGCGGGCTTCCGCCGCATAGACGGTGTTAAGGGTTTGAAAGCCGTCGAAGATCGACTGCTGGATCTGGACGCCGAAGGAGCCCGAGCGGATCTCGACACCCTCATTGTCCGTATAGGTCAGGCTGCCGCTTGCTCCGATCGTCGGGCGCCAGCCGGACTTTGCGATCGCGACGCCTTCATCCGTGACACGGACGCCGGCGCGTGCGGAATTGAGAGACGCATTGTTGGAATACGCCTTGGCCAGGGCACCCTGCAACGTCTCACCGAAGGATGGAGTCGATGCCAGCGCTACACCCGAAACAAGCGCGGCAAACAAACCTTTGCGGACAGAAAACAAGTGCCACCTCTTAATATGCCCAGTGGCGGGTACGCCTCCCGCCTAACGCGAACCAATCCCCGCGCGTCAATACGCGAGTCGGCTGGCAGTACATGCGTACAGTCAGCCGACGGTCCGGACAATACACTGATTTTCCGAGAGGGGGCGTTACCGAACGGTAACAATCCCGAACTTTTTTATTGTTCAGGGAAATTAGAATTCGAAGGCAGGAACACGGGCGAATTCTGCGAGCGGGCGAACAGCCGCATTGAACGCCGAACGTGCCGAGACGAGGCCTTCGTGATCCCTGACGTAGATCATGGCGCGGGCAGCGTTGCCCTGACCGAGAACAGTGACGAGGCGGCCGCCCTTGGCGAGCTGATCGATCAACGTCTGCGAGACCTCGTCGACAGCGCCGTTGATGACAATGACGTCATAGGGAGCCTTGGCGGCGTAGCCAGTAGCAAGCGGACCTTCGACGACCTCGACGTTGGAGACACCCTGCGCGGCAAGGATTTCCTTTGCTTGGGCAGCAACCGGCGCGATGCTCTCAAGGGCGATGACTTCCCTGGCGATCCGTGCAAGGACCGCACTGGAGTACCCGGTGCCGCAGGCAACGTCGAGAACGCGATCGCTTTCGCGGATCTCGGCGAGCTGAACCAGCTTGGCGAACGGCGACGGCTCCATCAGGTAGCGGGCTTCGTGACCGTCTGCAGCCGGAGCGACTTCGAGATCCTCGTCAATGTAGGCGATGACGCGGCGCTCTTCCGGAACGAATTCTTCACGGGGAACCGAGAGGAGCGCGGAAAGCAGGTTCACCTGTGTGACATCGGTCGTGCGAACCTGACCGTCGACCATCTTCACCCGAAGCTGCTGGAAATCGACCGTCATCACTTAACCTGTCTGGCGCTACGCGATTGCATTCGGCTGGAACGTTCGAAGGAGTGGAGGCCTCGGCCGGAATCGAACCGGCGTGCAAGGATTTGCAGTCCTCTGCGTAACCACTCCGCCACGAGGCCTAACGTTTCCAAACGTTCCGGCGCCTCAATATGTTAGGTAGGACGAGGCGTCAAGCGCGCTCGCGCCATTCTGAAAAATATCCTCGAAACATTCTCCATCGCCGGGGCGGAGGTGGGGCCGGGACGGACCCAATTGTCATCTCGGCTTGCGAGATATGGCAGCGGCAGGATGATAGCCTTCACTTCCCCGATAAGTAATCTTGGCGCAAATACACCGGATATCTGAACACGTCTTCTTTTCCCGACGCAGTTGTCTGCAACCACGAGGCGATGGATTCATGTATTTCCGCATGCTCTACTTCACATGCACAAGCTCGGGGGAGGAACCGGCCATGCCTGCCATTTCAAGAATGTACTTTCGAGTTGCAGTCGCATTCCTGATCGTTGGAATTCTGGTCGGACTGCACATGTCCATCAGCCAGAATCACCAGGCGGTTGGAGCGCACGCGCACATCAACCTGCTCGGTTGGGTGACGATGTCGATCTTCGGCGCCTACCATGCCCTCAATCCGGAAACCGCGGAAACACGCCTCGCGAAGCTGCAGTTCTATGTCTACACGGTTGGCGTCATCGTGATGGCCCCGTCGCTTTACCTGCTGCTGACAGGCTCACCGGCGATGGAGCCGATAGTCGCGATCGCTTCGATCATCGTCTTTGTCGGGGTATTGATGTTCGGCGCCATCGTCCTGCGCGCACCTAAGAAGGTGCACACGGGTCTGCAACCGGCAGAATAGCCTCAGGCGCCCGCGCCCGGCGCTTGTTCTCATCAGCGGCGGCGTGAATTGCGCCGCCCGCGCCGCTCCGCCCACCAGACGGAGGAGCGGCGGCGCCATCTGCGCACCGTCGCGAACTCATAGGAAAGAATCAGCAGGCCAACGGGAATCATCCAGAAGCCGAGAATCGGCAGAAACCCGAGGCAACCGCCGATGATCAGTGCAATACCGATGCTGATGCGCACCCCTCGGGATTCGGGGAGCGTGTAGCTGCGCCCCATGATCGAAATTTTGTGTCTGCGCCGGACTTCCTGCTCTTCACCGCACATTCGCACGTCCACTCGTCACCCCTCGCCCGAGGCCAGATATGAGGCGGCTTGTGGAGAAACGCCAGCGCCCCGGCAGAAAATTTGCAGGTGGCGCCAAATAGGCGCTTGGCAAATCGGAAAAGGCTTTGTATACGCAGCCTCGTTCACGTGAGCAGGCCATTCCCCGGTAGCTCAGCGGTAGAGCAACCGGCTGTTAACCGGTTGG
>NZ_VLJG01000001.1:16749-172715 GCF_007829415.1 Aminobacter sp. J44
CCGGCTGTTAACCGGTTGGTCGCTGGTTCGAATCCGGCCCGGGGAGCCACTTCTTTCCATACAAGCTCGGGAAGACCGCAGCGTCAGCGCCCATCAACGGGTTCGCCGGTTCTCGCGTCGATATTGATCTCTACCCGCGCCTTGTCCCCGGTGCGGTAGACGATCTCGTAGTAGCCGTCGTCGTCCCAACTCATCTCCTCCAGCCGTGCGAAATCGGGGCGCTTCTCGATGAGAAGGAGGATCTCCGACGGCTTACGCAAGTCAGAGCTGGCGGTGTTTGCCGGCGCCTGCGCCTGCCCCTGGGCGTAGCCGGCCGCAGTGGTGAAAAGTGCCAGGCCTGCCGCGAGTATCAGTTTCCTGAGCATGACGTTCTCTCCTCTAGGTTGCGGGAGTGGAACGGCAAAAAGTGTTTCGCGTTCCCTGTCTCCGAAGAGGAACCTCGGCTGCCTCGCGGGAGTTGGGGGACGAAAGGAGAGCGCAGATGCTGAAACTGTTATTCCTCGGCGGCCTGACCTGGCTTGGCTACGTAATCATGAAAGAGAATCAGCAGCGGCGGCCGGTGGCCCTGATCGCTTCGCCAGATCGGTGGCGGAGAGAAGCGGATCGTCCCTTCCCCGGATCTCGCCTGCCCTGAGGCGAATCGGAAGCGAAATCAAAAAGGGCCGCGGTAGTGAATCCGCGGCCCTTCGTGTGTCATCGCCCGATCAGTGCGCGAGGACTGCCAGAAGCAGCAGCGCCATGATGTTGGTGATCTTGATCGCCGGGTTCACGGCGGGGCCTGCCGTGTCCTTGTAGGGATCACCGACCGTATCGCCGGTCACGGAGGCCTTGTGCGCGTCGGAGCCCTTCAGGTGCTTGACGCCGTCCTTGTCGGTAAAGCCGTCCTCGAATGACTTCTTGGCGTTGTCCCACGCGCCGCCGCCCGAGGTCATCGAGATGGCGACGAACAGGCCGTTGATGATCACGCCAAGCAGCGAAGCGCCTAGCGCGGCAAAGGCCGAGGCCTTGGAGCCGGAGATGATCAGCACGCCGAAATAGACGACGAGCGGGGCCAGCACAGGGAGCAGCGACGGCACGATCATCTCGCGAATCGCAGCCTTCGTCAGGATGTCGACCGCGCGGGCGTAGTTGGGCTTGGAAGTCCCAGCCATGATGCCCGCATCCTCGCGGAACTGCTTGCGCACTTCCTCCACGATCGAGCCTGCCGCACGGCCAACCGCAGTCATCGCGATGCCGCCGAACAGGTACGGGATCAGGCCGCCGAAGATCAGGCCGGCGACGACGTACGGATTCGACAGCGAGAACGAGATGTCGCCGATGCCCGCGAAATACGGGTAGCGTTCGCTATTGGCGGCAAAATACTCGAGGTCGTAGGAGTAGGCGGCAAACAGCACCAGCGCGCCAAGGCCCGCTGAGCCGATTGCATAGCCCTTGGTGACCGCCTTGGTCGTATTGCCGACCGCGTCGAGCGCGTCCGTCGAGTGACGCACCTCTGGCGGCAGGCCCGACATTTCGGCGATACCACCGGCATTGTCGGTCACGGGGCCGAAGGCATCGAGCGCGACGATCATGCCTGCAAGGCCGAGCATCGTCGTGACCGCGATCGCCGTGCCAAACAGGCCAGCAAGCTGGAAGGTCGCGATGATGCCGCCGACGATCACGATCGCCGGCAGCGCCGTCGATTCGAGCGAGACGGCGAGACCCTGGATCACGTTGGTACCGTGGCCTGTCACCGACGCCTGGGCAATCGAGTTCACCGGCCGCTTGTTGGTGCCTGTATAATACTCGGTGATCACCACGATCAGACCGGTCACGATGAGGCCGATCAGGCCGCAGATGAAGAGATTCGATCCGGTGATCGATTGTCCCGCGACAACGCCGATCTCGCCCCAGCCGATGGTGAACTGGTTTGCAATCGCCACGCCGACGATCGTCAGAAGACCCGTCACGATCAGGCCCTTGTAGAGCGCACCCATGATCGAGCCGTTGGCGCCGAGCTTGACGAAGAATGTGCCGATGATCGAGGTGACGATGCAGGCGCCGCAGATTGCGAGCGGATAGAGCATCACCGAGGCGAGCATTTCCGATCCGGCGAAGAAGATCGCGGCCAGAACCATGGTGGCGACAACCGTCACCGCATAGGTCTCGAAAAGATCCGCGGCCATGCCCGCGCAGTCACCGACGTTGTCGCCGACGTTGTCGGCAATCGTCGCCGGGTTTCGCGGATCGTCTTCGGGAATACCGGCTTCCACCTTACCCACGAGGTCGCCGCCGACGTCAGCACCCTTGGTGAAGATGCCGCCTCCCAGTCGGGCGAAGATCGAAATGAGCGAGGCGCCGAAGCCGAGAGCCACAAGTGCGTCCACGACGGCACGGTCCGAGGGCGAATAGCCGGCAGGGCCGATCAGCACCCAATAGTAGACCGCAACGCCAAGCAGCGCGAGGCCAGCCACCAGCATGCCAGTGATGGCGCCTGCCTTGAAGGCGATGTCGAGGCCGGCTGACAGGCTGCCCGAGGCCGCCTGGGCAGTACGGACGTTAGCGCGCACCGACACGTTCATGCCGATGTAGCCGGCTGCGCCGGACAGGACCGCACCAATCAGGAAGCCGATGGCTGCCGCTCCCGAAAGCAACCACCAGGCAAGAAGGAAGACCACGACGCCGACGATGGCAATGGTGGTGTACTGACGATTCAAGTACGCCTGCGCCCCCTCGCGGATTGCGCCGGCAATTTCCTGCATGCGAGCATTTCCCTGGTCTGCCGCAAGAACCGATTGCGTTGCCCAGACGGCATAGACCACAGAAAGCAAGCCGCACAGAATGACGACATAAAGCATGGTCATTTCGCGGATTTCCTCACTTGATGGCCCGAAAAACCCCTCCCCGGGCCGGGTTTGAAGAGGCAGAAACCCCGAAAGGACTCCTGCCTTCCGCGCGCAGAGTGCGAAACGGCTATGCAGACGTCAAGCTAGTGTACGTGTTTTGTAGTTTTTTCGCGGACCGTTGCTGATCTACTACTTGATCAATTGCTTTCAACTGCTGGTTTTGAACCGGACAATTGATGCAGCGCCAGCAGGCCAACAAAGCAGATTGCGATCACCGGGAAGGTCAGCCAGTTCAGCATTTCCCAGCCCCAGGCGTTGTAGACGAATCCCGCCAACAACGAGGCGACGGCGACGACGCCGAACAGGACGAAGTCATGAAATCCCTGCGCCCTACCCTTTTCATTCGGCTGGTAGGTGTTGGCAACCATGGCGGTGGCGCCGATGAAGCCAAAGTTCCAGCCGAGGCCGAGCAGGATCAGCGACGTCCAGAATTGCCATAGCTGAATGCCGGACAGGCCAACTATGGCGCAGCCGAGCAGGAGCACGAGCCCGAACGCGATGATCTTCTCGCAGCCGAACCGGCTGATCAGCCGGCCAGTGAAGAAGCTCGGCGCGTACATGGCCATGACGTGCCAGGAGATGCCGAGCGTCGCCTCGTCAGGGGTGAAGCCGCAGCCGACCATGGCGATCGGCGCGCCGGTCATGACGAAACTCATCAGCGCATAGGTGCCGACAGCGCACAGTAGGCCGACAGCAAAGCGCGGCTGACGGATGATTTCCCCCAGCGACCGGGCGGGGCCCTCCTGAGCCACCGAGTGGTGGGAGATCGTGTCCCGGGCGCGCAGAAAGGAGAGGATCACAGCACCGACCGCTGCCAGCACGACGATCGAGGCGAACGAGCCGGCGAACATTACCGGCGCAAGCAACTCACGTGTGAAGATGACGATCTGCGGCCCTAGGATGGCCGTAATGATCCCGCCGGCTAGCACGAAGGAGATCGCGCGCGCCTTGAACGGCGGCGGCGCATTGTCTGCAGCTGCAAAGCGGAATTGCTGCACGAAGGCGCCGCCAAGACCGATGATGGCAAGCGCCAGCGCAAACAGCCAGAAGGAGGATTCGAACAGGGCGAGCGTCGCGAGCGCGCCGCCCAGCGCGGAAACGCTGGTGCCGAGCATGAAGCCGGCGCGCTGACCAAGGCCCTTGATGAGGGCCGCGGCCGGAATCGCGCCGACGGCGACGCCCAGCGTGAAGCCGGTCACCGGCAGCGTCGCCAGCGACTTGTCCGCGTCGAGCAGGTAGTAGCCGGCGAGCCCGCCTATCGAGATGGTGATGGGTGCGGCGGAGCCGACAATGGCCTGTGACGAAGCGAAGATGATCGCCGCGCGGCGCGCAGCCGCTTCGTCATAGACCGGTCGTGTTGTCACGCCTCAGGATCCTTGCCCCGCCCTTCACCGCGCAGACGGCGGGCAACACGGTCGAGAACCGCGTTCACGAGCTTCGGCTCTTCCTCTTCGTAGAACGCCTTGGCGATGTCGACATATTCGGAGACGACGACCGGAACCGGCACGTCCTCGCGCTTCATCAGCTCGTAGACACCGGCGCGCAGGATCGCACGCAGCGTGGAATCGAGGCGCGACAGCGGCCAGTCGTCGGTCAGTGCCTGGCGGATGACCGGGTCGACGATCTTCTGGTTCTCGACGACGCCCGACAAGATGGCGCGGAACCACTGCGGATCGGCCTCACGGTACTGCGCTCCGTCGACTTCCTTGCCGAGGCGGAACTGCTCGTACTCGGCCGTAATCTCGAGGACACCGCTACCGGCCACGTCCATCTGGTAGAGGGCCTGCACGGCGGCAAGACGTGCGACGCCGCGCTTGTTGGCCGGACGCGGCGTGCCCGGTTTGGGGGTATTTGATTTCGGAGCCACGCTTAAGCTCCAAATCGCTCGCGCAGGGCAATCATGGTCAGTGCAGCGCGCGCTGCAAAGCCACCCTTGTCGCCTTCACTGCGCCTTGCGCGAGCCCATGCCTGCTCATCGTTTTCGACGGTCAGGATGCCGTTGCCGATCGCCAGCGATTCCTCGACGGCGAGGTCCATCAGCGCGCGGCAGGACTCGTTCGCGACGATGTCGAAATGGTAGGTCTCGCCGCGAATAACGCAGCCGAGCGCGACAAAGCCGTCATAATCGGTGCCGCCGTTCTCAGCGCCATCGAGCGCGAACGAAATGGCAGCAGGAATTTCAAGTGCGCCAGGGACGGTGACAACATCATACTGGGCGCCAGCCGCGTCCAACGCGGCCTTCGCCCCTTCGAGCAGGGCGTCAGACAAATCGTCGTAGAATCGCGCCTCAACAATGAGGAGCCGGGGCGGGGTGGTCGTGGTCATGCGATACTCCGGAGATTGTTCGGTGACTTAGGCCGAAGCAGGCCCCTTAGCAAGCGGTACATTGACGCTGGAGCATTGCACTGGGCGCAATGCTTCAACTTGATCAGGATCGAAGTGGTTACAGGCCCCGCCGGACGGCCTCGGCCAAACGCGCGGCGTAGCGGGCCATTGTGTCAATTTCAATGTTGACCCGGTCGCCAATTTGCCGCTCGCCCCAGGTCGTCACGGAGAGCGAGTGGTGAATCAACAATACGTCAAATCTTGTACCGTCGACATGGTTGACCGTGAGTGAAGTGCCATCGAGGGCAACCGAACCTTTGGGGGCAATGAAACGTGCCAGCCCGCGCGGCGCTTCGAGGGTGAAGCGCACGGCATCGCCCTCCTCCTTACGGCCCACGATGTCTGCCCGACCGTCGACGTGACCCGATACGATGTGGCCGCCGAGTTCGTCGCCGATCTTCAGCGCGCGCTCGAGATTGATGCGTGTGCCGGGCTTCCAGGAGGATGCCGTGGTGAGCCGCAGCGCCTCTTCCCAGGCTTCCACCTCGAACCAGCGTTCGTTCGAGCCAGCCTCGGGAAGCGCGATGACCGTCAGGCACACGCCCGAGCAGGCGATCGAGGCGCCGATGTCGATGGTCTTCGGATCATAGGAGGTCGCAATGCGCAGCCGGATGCCTTCCGGCAGCGGCGAGACGGAAGCCACGGTTCCAACGTCCGTCACGATACCGGTGAACATTAGCGTACCCTCACAAATTCAAGATAGTCGTCATTGCCGTAGCGCGCGGTGCGCACGAGCCGGAAACCTTCCGGCACGGTGTCGCGCGTGATGGGCGAAGCGATACCGCCCTCGCCGATCGTCACGTCGCCCGAAAATAGCGCAATACGATCGACAAGGTCTTCGTCGATGAACTGGCGGGCAGTCTTTGCTCCACCCTCGACCATCAGCGTCGAGACGCCCTGCGAGCCGAGATCCTCCAGCAATTCCGGCAGAGCGAGGCGGCCGTCATAGGTTTCGGCTGCCATGAAGCTGACGCCCGCTGCCGCAAGCGCATCGCGGCGTTCGGGATCGCCCGCCTCATTGCAGGTTGCAACCAGCACCGGCACTTCGCGCGCCGTACGCGCCAGCTTGGACGCAACCGGCAGCCGAAGCGAACGGTCGAGCACAATGCGCATCGGCGAACGCGCCTCAAGCCCGGGCAGTCGGCAGGTCAGTTCCGGATCATCCGCAAGCGCAGTGCCGATGCCGACGAGAATGGCATCCGACTCGGCGCGCATCACGTGCACCTGGGCCCGGGCCTGCGGGCCGGTGATTGCCACCTGGCCCTCTCCCGTCTTACCGATCATGCCGTTGGCGGAAACCGCAAGCTTTAGAGTCACTTCCGGCCGACGGCTCATGGAACGAGTCAGGTAGCCGGCCATCGCGTCGACGGCTTCTTCAGCCAGTACGCGCTCAACGACCTCGATGCCGGCAGCGCGGAGAATGGCGTAGCCCTTACCGGAAACGCGGGGGTCCGGATCGCTTGCTGCCCCAACAACACGAGCAACACCTGCCGTCACCAGCGTGTTCGCGCAGGGCGGCGTCCGGCCATGGTGCGCGCAGGGCTCAAGCGTCACGTAGGCCGTCGCACCACGCGCAAGTTCGCCTGCCTCGGCGAGAGCCTGCGGCTCGGCATGCGGGCGTCCGCCCAGCGCGGTCACCCCTCGACCGACAATGACGCCGTCGCGGACAATGAGCGTTCCAACAGAGGGATTGGTAGCAGTCAGACCAAGATTGCGCCGCGACAGCCTGATCGCAGCAGCCATGAACCGACGGTCGGCCTCGCTTGCCTCACTGCGCGAACTTGCCGCCATCGGCACCTATTCCTCGTCTTCGTCGCCTCGCAGTTCACCGAGGACATCATGGAAGTCCTTGGCCTCGCGGAAATTGCGATAGACCGAGGCGAAGCGCACATAGGCAACGTCATCGATGGATTTCAAGGCATCCATCACGAGCCGGCCGATATCGCCGGAATTGATCTCGATTTCGCCGGAGCTCTCGAGCTGTCGCTGAATCCCACTAACCGCACGCTCCAGCAGTTCCGGATCGACGTTGCGCTTGCGCACCGCCGTTTCCATCGACCGCAACAGCTTGTCGCGGTCGAAGGGGACCTTGCGGCCCGATTTCTTTATGACAACGAGATCGCGCAGCTGCACGCGCTCGAAGGTGGTGAAGCGACCGCCGCAAACCGGGCAGACCCTGCGCCGGCGGATCGCCGCCCCGTCTTCTGCGGGGCGGGAATCCTTTACCTGCGTGTCTTCAGACTGGCAGTATGGGCAGCGCATCGCTCATCCCCGACGAATCTTGGTAGCCGTAGGCTTACCCCAGATAGGGGTAGAGCGGGAAGCGTGCGCAGAGCTCCTCGACCTTGGTACGCACAGCCTGCTCGACGCCGGCATTGCCTTCGTCGGAGTTGGCGACCTTCAGGCCATCAAGCACTTCCGAGATCATGTGGCCGATCTGGGTGAACTCGGCGGTGCCGAAGCCGCGGGKSGKGCCCSCCGGGGTGCCGAGACGGATGCCCGAGGTCACGAACGGCTTCTCAGGGTCGAACGGGATGCCGTTCTTGTTGCAGGTGATATGCGCACGGCCGAGAGCCGCCTCGGCGCGCTTGCCGGTGGCGTTCTTCGGACGCAGGTCAACCAGCATCAGGTGGTTGTCGGTGCCACCCGAGACGATGTCGAGGCCAGTCTCCTTGAGAGCGGCAGCCAGCGCCTTGGCGTTGTCGACGATGTTCTTCGCGTAGGTCTTGAACTCCGGCTTTAGCGCCTCGCCAAACGCAACCGCCTTGCCGGCGATGACGTGCATCAGCGGGCCGCCCTGCAGGCCGGGGAACACGGCCGAGTTCATCTTCTTCGCGATTTCCTCATCGTTGGTGAGGATCATGCCACCGCGCGGACCACGCAGCGACTTGTGGGTCGTGGTGGTGACGACGTGCGCGTAGGGCAGCGGCGACGGGTGCTGACCACCCGCGACGAGGCCGGCGATGTGCGCCATGTCGACCATAAGGTAAGCGCCGACCGCGTCAGCGATCTCGCGGAAACGCTTCCAGTCCCAGATGCGCGAGTAGGCAGTGCCGCCGGCGAGGATCAGCTTCGGCTTGGTCTCGTGCGCCTTCTTCTCGACCTCGTCCATGTCGAGAAGCTGGTCTTCCTTGCGGACGCCGTAGGGGACGACGTTGAACCACTTGCCGCTCATGTTGACCGGCGAGCCGTGGGTCAGGTGACCGCCCGAATTAAGGTCGAGGCCCATGAAGGTGTCGCCCGGCTGCAGCAGCGCCAGGAACACGGCCTGGTTCATCTGGCTGCCCGAGTTCGGCTGGACGTTGGCGAACTTGCAGTCGAACAGCTGCTTGGCGCGCTCGATGGCGAGTTCCTCGACGATATCGACGAACTGGCAGCCGCCGTAGTAGCGCTTGCCCGGATAGCCTTCCGCATACTTGTTGGTCAGGATCGAACCCTGGGCCTCAAGAACGGCGCGCGAGACGATGTTCTCCGAGGCAATCAGCTCGATCTCGTCGCGCTGACGACCGAGCTCCTTGCGGATTGCTGCAAAGATTTCCGGATCGCGCTCTTCGAGCGGCTGGGTGAAGAAAGCGGAAGCATCTGCCGACGCTGCGGAAGCAATGGCCATGGACCTGTCCTTCGGACTTACTTGGGGTGGCGTTGGATGCGGCGCGATTAGCACACTTCCCGTGGTGCGACCATGCACGACCGCGAAATTTGATTGCGGCTTTGCGCCACAAATGAAAAGGCCGCCCCGAGGCGGCCATTCCGGAAATTGTTTTTCGTCAGAGCGTCGAGATCTGCAACGCGTCCACGCCGTCGAGCCCGTAGATGTCGTCGCGGAAGTGTGCGACGCCCTGGTCGGTCGCCCATGCCGACACGTAGGTCATGTGGATCGGCACCGGATTGGCCACCGGGATCTTGACGTCCGATTCCGTCTGGATGGTCTGCTCGATACGGCGGCGGTCCCAGCCCTGCGTCTCCTTGAGGATCCAGACGACGAGGTCGCGCACGTTCTGGACGCGCACGCAACCCGACGAGTGGAAACGCTCGAGGCCGTTGAACAGGCTCTGCTGCGGCGTGTCGTGCAGGTAAACCGCGTGTGGGTTGTGGAAGTTGATCTTCGTGCTCGCCATCGCGTTGATGCGGCCCGGATCCTGGCGGAAGCGGAGCTTCGCCGCCTCTTCCGTGTTCCAGTCGATCGACAGCGGATCGACCTCCCCGTTCGGCCCGAGGATGTGGATGTTGTTTTCCTTCAGGTAGTTCGGGTTCTTGCGCATCAGCGGGATGATGTCGCGGCGAACGATCGACTCCGGCGCATTCCAGTACGGGTTGAGGTTAATCTCGTGGATCTTCGAGGTGAGGCGTGGCGTCTGGCGGTCGATCTTGCCGACGACGGCGACGTGCCGCGAAGCAACACGGCCGTCCTCGACGGCCTCGATCTCGGCAGCCGGAATGTTCACCATCACGAAGCGGCCGGACGTGTCCGGCATGTTGCGCAGGCGCTCGAGATTCGTCTGCAGCTGGCCGAGGCGGATGTCGGCTGAAATATTCATCGCCGCATAGGTGTAGCGGCCGGTCGCCCCGTCAGCTGGCAGGCCGTGGCGCGTCTGGAAGCGCTTCAGGGCAACGTCGACATAGGAGTCGAAGGCGTTCGAAATGCCAGCCGATTCGGCCAGATCGCCCGAGATCATCAGGCGGCGGCGCAGAACCGCGACGTCAGGATCGACCACGCCAAGCTTGAGAGCCTTCCCGCTCGGCACGATCGGCCAGCCGCCATTGGCAACGATGTTCTGGTAGTGCGCCATCGTCTGCTCGACATAGGCGACGGTCTGCTGACTGAAAACCGGCGAAGTGGAAACCACCCTGCCCGGCTGCGCCGTCGGGCGCGCATCAAACTGGTCGTCCCAGGTTGCGCGCGAATGGGAGGACAGGATTTCGTCAATGACGCTCTGGGCCATCGCCGGCGCTGCGAGTGCTGCCGTGGCAGCCCCTGCGCCCACGCCCCGGATAAAGGTACGACGAGATGTCTTCATTGAGTTGGTCCCGGCACTCGAAATTTTCGCCGCGGCGAAGGCCTGCGGCACCACTCACGCATATTGCGGCAACAGGGTTAAGATAGCCCAAACAGTAGCCGAATTCATTAACGATGCGCGTAGCTTCCGGTCCCATGCTTTTATGGCGGGAACGTGGCGGCGGCTGAAACGCCGCGACCGCGCGCGCCGGAGCACACGCGGTTTCGAGAGCGCCGGATGACCGTTCGGATTACATGCGGTAGGCGATCGTGTCGTTCCAGAAGCGGTCGAGACGCTGCAGGGCGCGGTTCATCTGCTTGAACTCGTCCGCGTTGATGCCGCCGACCTGCTCGATCGAACCGACGTGGCGCTCGTAGAGACGGCCGACGATCTCGGCCACTTCCTGGCCCTTCTCGGTCAGGCTGATACGGACCGAACGACGGTCGATGCGCGAACGCTGGTGGCTGACGAAGCCGAGGTCGACCAGCTTCTTCAGGTTGTAGGACACGTTCGAGCCGAGATAGTAGCCGCGGGTGCGCAGTTCACCGGCGGTCAGCTCGGCATCGCCGATGTTGAAGAGCAGAAGAGCCTGGATCGCGTTGATGTCCGAACGGCCGTTGCGGTCGAACTCGTCCTTGATCACGTCCAGAAGACGACGGTGCAGTCTTTCCACCAGCTGCAAAGATTCCAGATAAAGATTCCGGATAGCATCCTTGCGATCTTCATGGTTATCCGCGGGCTTCGCCGCCTGACGGGAAGTCATCATGGTCTTGCCTCTTGTTTGACGCCTGGTGATTTTCTTTTTTGTTCTCACCTTGGCCCGACCATATCGAACACGTATAAAATTCGACTTAAACCGCAGGCTTAACAGGGGCTTACCGGGCGAAACAGGCAGACAGGACTAATGCGCAGTTAATCTGACTGCTTGCGTGCCTTGAGGAAAAAGACCGCGCGGAAGGCGCAGTAGATGATCGCAACGATGCCGTGAGCGATCAGGATTTCGAGGTGAAATCCAAACAGGCGCGGGAAGCCGAGATACATGCCGAACTCGATCGCCGCGCACAAAAACCAGATGACCGGCCCCCACGACGCGAGCATCCACAGGCCGCTGGCCGCGAAGGGAAAGAGGACGGCAAGCGCCACTGCGGCCACCTGCCAGTGAACGGGCATCAGGTCGAAGCGCCATTCGGCGCCGTCATAGAAGCCGATCAGCCGCACCCAATAGAGAATGCCGAGGATAAGGCTCCAGGCAGCCACGACACGAAGAAACCATTGCCAGGCGAGCTCAAGCGTCGACGCATAGGTTGGCGTGCGTTCGAAGAACTCGTTCGTAACCGGCATGCTCTCTCCCGTCAGATTCGCCATGCAGCATAGGGCAGCAGGTTTGATCTGCAAGCAATTGGCCCGGCGGCAATCCCCATGTTAGAAGCGCGGAAACTGGAGTCCCTGCCATGAACATTCCTCCTTTCCGCTCTTCGGCCCGCACCGTTGACGAGATTACCGGGTCCAGAAGACTGCGCCGCATGCGCAAGGCCGACTGGTCGCGCCGCCTCGTCCAGGAGAACCGCCTGACCGTCGATGACCTGATCTGGCCGATCTTCCTGATGGACGGCGAAAAGCGCCGCGAGCCGGTGGAAGCAATGCCCGGCGTCTTCCGCATGTCGGTCGACGAGGCGGTGAAGGAGGCAGAGCATGCCGCCAAGCTCGGCATCCCGGCGATCGCGACCTTCCCTCAGGTCGACGGGGCGCTGAAGGATGAGACCGGCTCGGAAATCCTCAACCCGGACAACCTCATCAACCGCGCCACCCGCGCGATCAAGGCCGCGGTGCCACAGATGGGCATCATAACCGACGTGGCGCTGGATCCGTTCACCAGCCACGGCCATGACGGCATCCTGCGCAACGGGATCATCGTCAATGACGAGACGGTCCAGCAGGTCGCGCAGGCTGCGATCCGCCAGGCCGAGGCAGGCTCCGACATCATCGCCCCGTCGGACATGATGGACGGCCGCATCGGTGCCATTCGCGACGCGCTCGACAGCGCCGGCTTCCAGGACGTCGCCATCATGTCCTACGCGACCAAGTTTGCGTCGTGCTTCTATGGTCCTTATCGCGAGGCTATCGGCACGCTCGGCCTGCTCAAGGGCGACAAGAAGACCTACTACATCGACCACGCCAATTCCGACGAGGCCGTGCGAGAGGCAGAGCAGGATCTCGTCGAGGGGGCCGACATGCTGATGGTCAAGCCCGGCATGCCGTATCTCGACATCATCTACCGCCTGAAGCAGGAGCTTCGCGTGCCGATGTTCGCCTACCAGGTGTCGGGCGAATACGCGATGATCCAGGCGGCCGCAGCCAATGGCTGGGTCGATGGGGRGAAGGSGRKSCTGGAGTCGCTGCTCGCCTTCAAGCGCGCCGGCTGCGACGGCATCCTCACCTACTTCGCGCCGCGCGTCGCGGAACTGCTCAAGCAACAGGGCTGACAATCAGCCCTGCACTTTCAGCGTTCGGTTGAAATCGGCGTCCTGCCACACCACCTGACAGGCATGATGAGGGAAGACTCAATGAACAGCCGAACGCTTGATGGCGAGATCATCAACGACCGCCTCGATGATATTCGTGTCTATGACGGAGTGCGGACGCGGCGCGTCTTCGCCTTCCTGATCGACTATCTGATTATCGGGCTCCTCCTGATCCCGTTCGGGATCCTGGTGTTCCTGCTTGGCCTGCTGACCCTTGGGCTCGGCTGGATGCTGTTTGCCATCCTCGGCCCCGCCGTCGCGCTCATCTACGTCTGGAAGACGTTAGGCGGCCCGGATCAGGCCACCATCGGCATGCGGATGATGAACATCCGCCTCGAGCGGCTGGACGGCGGTCGTGTCGACGGCATGCTGGCGATCGTTCACACCGTCCTGTTCTGGGCCGGCAACGCGATCCTGACGCCGCTCATCCTTCTCGCAACGCTCTTCCTCGAGCGCAAGCGCACGGTCCACGACCTGCTGCTCGGCACCGTCGTTGCCCGCTCAGATCGTTAAGCCGGCCACCGCTCGGCTGACGATACCGTTTCAAACTTTTTCGTTTGACTTTTTAGCCCGTCAGACGAGCTTATTCAGGTGTACCCTTGGTTGGGACACCTGCCAGAAGCCATGACGCATCAGACGACGCAATCCCCCCAGTTTTTCCTCACCGCCCCGGCTGCCTGCCCTTATCTCGAGGGACAGCAGGAGCGGAAGGTCTTTACCCATCTGGTGGGTGATCGCGCTCCTGAACTGAATGACCTCCTCACTCAGGGCGGCTTCCGCCGCTCACAGAATATTGCGTACAGGCCAGCCTGCGAAACCTGCCGGGCCTGCGTGTCGGTGCGCATCCTCGTCGACGAGTTCAAGCCGACCCGCAACATGAAGCGCGTGCTTGCGCGCAACAGCGACCTCATCGGCTGCGCCAAGCTGCCGGAGACCTCGACCGAGCAGTACTCCCTCTTTCGCACCTATCTCGACCGCCGCCATCGCAGCGGCGGCATGTCGGACATGAGTGTGTTCGACTACGCGATGATGGTCGAGGACACCCACGTCGACACGATGCTGATCGAGTACCGCCGTCGTGGCCCGGACAGCTTCATCACCGGCGAAGGTGAAGGCGAGTTGATCGCCGTCGCGCTCACTGACCGGATGAGTGACGGTCTGTCCATGGTCTATTCGTTCTTCGACCCGGACATGGAGGATCGCTCGCTCGGCACCTTCATGATCCTCGACCACATCAACCGGGCGCGCGCAGCCGGCCTGCCACACATCTATCTCGGCTACTGGGTCAATGGCTCGCGCAAGATGTCGTACAAGATCCGCTTCGAGCCGCAGGAGCACCTTGGTCCGCGCGGTTGGGAGAGGTTCGATCCCGACAACGCCGGCTAGCACCAGCCTTCCTGAAACATTTCCGCGAGTTCGCGCCAACGGCGCAGGAGTTGCTTTATGTCCGAAAAGATGTCGCCGCACACCAAGGGCCTGCTGCTGACAGCCATTGGCGGCCTGGCGCTCACGCTCGACATCCCGCTGATCAAGCTCTCCCAAGGTGACGTCTGGTCGATCCTGCTCCTGCGCGGCGTTTCCACTTTGGTTGCGGCGCTGGTTGCTTGGCTTGCCTGGCGCGCGGTTTCGCGCAACGTGCCGCCGCTGATCCCCGGTAAGGCGGGCCTGGCGGTTGCCGCCTGCTACGGGGTCACCTCCCTCTGCTTCATGAGCGCAGTGTTCTACACATCGACCGCGAACCTCGTGTTCTGCGTCGCCTTCAGCACGGTGTTCTCGACCATCCTGTCATGGCTGTTCCTGCGCGAGGTACCCCGGCCGCAGACGCTGGCTGCCATCACCGTGATGATCGTTGCGATCGGCCTGATCGTACAGGACGGCCTCAGCTCCGGCGGCTGGTTCGGCGACATGCTCGCACTCTTCGCGGCGCTGGCGATCGCCTCCGCGATCGTCATCTCCCGCGCCAGCGGCCGCGATATGGGCTTTACGCCGCTGATTGCCGTCGTCGTGCCGATCCTCATCGGCGGTTCTGTGGTGGCAAGCCAGGGCCTCAACATCCAGGCCCCCTGGTGGATCATCCTCGACGGCCTGATCGTGATCCCGATCGCCTTCTTCCTGCTGGCGACGGGCCCGAAATACATCAGCGGCCCGGAAGTCGCGATGTTCTATCTGCTGGAAACGGTGCTGGCGCCGATCTGGGTATGGCTCATATTCAACGAAGTGCCGTCGGACCAGAGCCTGATCGGCGGCGCGATCCTGATCGGCGCCTTGCTCTGCCATTCGCTGTGGCAGCTGAACCAGAGCCGGCGCCGGCGCGTGACCGCCTGATCACTCGGCGGCGTCGCGGCCTTCCATCTCGTCGGGCGCGTTAGGATCGCCCGGCGCGGTCTCCGCCCCAAGCTCAGGGAAGACGGCAATGCGCATGCCGTGGAAATCGGTGCGCAGGACCAGAAGCCCCCTCTCTTCGAAATAGGTCAGCAGACGACGGGCGCGCGACGGGGAGCGCGTTCCGTAGACGCGTGCCAGCGTCGCGTCGGACGGGCACGGCGCCTTGGAAAGCGCAGCCTGCGCGACGACAAGGAATACGCCGCGGATGTCATCGGTCAGCGTGTCGGCCATCGCTTCGGCCTGCTTCCACTCCTCGCCTTCAGCCGTCTTGTTGTCGACGCCGGCGCGGGCAATGGCGAGGCGCCGCTTGAAGTTGTTGAGGTCGGGCACCTGCCCCGGCACCCGGTGGATGCGGCAGCGGACGATGAAGTCTTGGTAGAGAACGGCAACCGAGCGGAAGCCGGCGTCCGGATCGTCCACGATCTCCCGCAGCACGGCGGCAAGGGCCGCTTCGCGCTCGGCCTCGTCGATCTCCGGGAACAGGCTCGGCGGCGGCTCGGGGGCAGCCATTGGTTCGGCGCGCTGACGGGTCAGCCGCTCAAGGATCTCAGCGGTCGGTGCCGGCGGCGGAGGCGGCGGGCGGCGGACGATGCGGCGCTCCTCTTCCGGGTCGATCTTGAAGATCAGCTCTGCCGCGTCTTCGGGCGCCGTTTCCGGCAGCGGCATCAGCTTGGGGCTGACCGAGCGTGCCGAGGTTTCGACCGGCCCGATAGCGATCGGAAGCGGGCGGCGCGAAATCGCTGGGCCAAGGCCGACAAAGCGGCCGCGCTCAAGATCCCGGAACTGCTCGGCCTGACGCTTGTCCATGCCAAGGAGGTCGGCGGCACGCGCCATGTCGATGTCGAGGAAGGTGCGGCCCATCAGGAAGTTGGAGGCTTCCGCCGCCACGTTCTTGGCGAGCTTGGCAAGGCGCTGCGTGGCGATGACGCCCGCAAGGCCGCGCTTGCGGCCGCGGCACATCAGGTTAGTCATCGCGCCAAGCGAGAGTTTTCGCGCTTCATCCGAAACCTCACCTGCGGCGGCCGGAGCGAACAGCTGTGCCTCATCGACGACGACCAGCACCGGATACCAGTACTCGCGCTCGGCATCGAACATGCCGCCAAGGAAGGCTGCCGCCGCCCGCATCTGCTGCTCGGCGTCGAGGCCTTCGAGGTTGAGCACGGCGGAGACTCGATGCTGGCGGATGCGGCCTGCGATGCGGGTCAGTTCCTGCTCGGTGCGCTGCGCATCAACGACCAGATGGCCGTACTTGTCCGCAAGCGTGACGAAGTCACCCTCCGGGTCGATCACGCATTGCTGCACCCAGGGTGCGGATTGCTCCAGAAGACGGCGCAGGAGGTGCGACTTGCCGGAACCGGAATTGCCCTGCACCAGCAAGCGAGTTGCAAGCAGCTCCTCAAGATCGACCTTGACGGACGCGCTACCCGCACCCTTACCGAGATCGATGCCGACAGTCATCCAGAAATCTCCGTTCGTTGCGCAGCGACAGGCATAGCATCACTGCCGCCCGATGTGTCGCCTGCGAGCCGCAATTCACAAGAGAGCGGCCACCACGCCTCGCGAGGATCGCGAGGCGCCCGTTCTTTGCTGGCGACCGATTGAAGATCAGCCGAACTTGCCGGTGCGCGGGAAGCCCTTAGGCACCATGCGTCCGGCGGAGGCACGCGCGCCCATCCACTCGACGAGCTCTTCCTTGGTGCGCGTGAAGGTGCGCTCGGCGGAATCCTGCCAGGTGAGCCCGTCGGCAAGGTTGAAGGTCTTGATGTCGCAGACGCCGCCGTCCTTGTACTTCTGCAGGCGCACGCCCTTGCCGCGGCCCATCTCGGGCACTTCCGACAGCGGGAAGACAAGCAGCTTGCGGTTCTCGCCGACGATCGCGACGTGGTCGCCCCCGACTGGCAGGCAAAACTTCGCCTCGTCCGGCGCCTTGACGTTCATGACCTGGCGCCCCTTGCGGGTGTTGGCGACAACCTCCGTCTCCGGAACGAGGAAGCCGTTGCCGACATAGGACGACAAGAGCAGCTTGCGCGACGGATCGTGCACGAAGGCGGTGACGATCGCCTGGTCATTCTCCATGTCCACCATGATGCGGATCGGCTCGCCATGGCCGCGGCCGCCCGGCAGCCTGTCGGCGCCGATGGTGAAGAACTTGCCGCCCGTGGTCAGGAACAGGATCTTGTCGGTGGTCTGCGCGTGGAAGGCGAGCTTGAGGGCATCGCCTTCCTTGAAGCTCAGGGTCGAGTAGTCCGACAGGTGGCCCTTCAGCGCCCTCAGCCAGCCCTTTTCCGACACCACGACAGTGATCGGCTCGCGCTCGATCATCGCCTGCTGGATGTCCTCAATGTCGTGTTCCGGCGCATCCGCAAACTGCGTACGACGGCGGCCAAGCTCGGTCGAGGAGCTGAAGCGGTCGCGCAGGCGCTCGACTTCCCAGCGGATCGTCTTCCACTGCTTCTGGTCGGAGTTGAGCAGCGCCTCGATCTGCGCTTTTTCCTCGGAGAGCGCATCGAACTCCTTGCGGATCTCGAATTCTTCCAGCTTGCGCAACGAACGCAGCCGCATGTTGAGGATCGACTCGGCCTGAAGGTCGGTGAGGTCCCAACGGGCCATCATCACAGGCTTCGGTTCATCCTCCTCGCGGATGATCCTGATCACTTCATCGAGGTTCAGGTACGCGATCAGCAGGCCGCCGAGGATTTCCAGCCGGCGCACAATCTCGTCCAGCCGGTGGTTGGAGCGGCGGATCAGCACTTCCTTGCGGTGATCGAGCCACTCGCGCAGCACCTGCTTGAGCGACAGCACGCCCGGCACCTTGCCGCGCGACAGCACGTTCATGTTGAGCGGGAAGCGCACCTCAAGCTCGGTGAGCTTGAACAGCGACTCCATCAGCAGCGCCGGATCGACCGTCCTGCTCTTGGGCACCAGGACGACGCGGATGTCCTCGGCACTCTCGTCGCGGATGTCTTCCAGCAGCGGCAGGCGACGCGCCAGCAGCAGCTCGGCGATCTTCTCGATCAGGCGCGACTTCTGAACGCCGTACGGGATTTCGGTGACGACGATCTGGTAGGTGCCGCGGCCCTGGTCTTCCACCGCCCACTTCGAGCGGACGCGGAACGAGCCACGGCCGGTCTTGTAGGCCTCCAGCATCGTCTCGAAGGAGTCGACGATGACGCCGCCGGTCGGGAAGTCCGGCCCGCGCACCATGTTCTCGTCCGGGTCCTCGTGCGGGACCCGCGTCATCAGGTCCTCGACCTCGGCGTCGGGATTGTCGATCAGGTACAGCGCCGCCTTGCAGAGCTCCGCCACGTTGTGCGGCGGGATCGACGTCGCCATGCCGACCGCGATACCCGACGAGCCGTTGGCAAGCAGGTTCGGGAAGGCGCCCGGCAGGACAACCGGCTCCTCGTCTTCCTCGTTGTAGGTCGGGCGAAAGTCGACCGCGTCCTCAGTGATGCCAGCAAGCAGCTCGGTCGCCACCTCAGTCATGCGGGCTTCGGTGTAACGCATCGCCGCGGCGCTATCGCCGTCGATGTTGCCGAAGTTGCCCTGCCCGTCCACCAGCGGATAGCGCATGGAGAAGGACTGCGCGAGGCGCACCAGAGCGTCATAGATCGACTGATCGCCGTGCGGATGGAACTTACCCATCACCTCGCCGACGATGCGCGCGCATTTGGCGAATGCCTGGTCCGGGTTGAGGCGCAGCAGCCGCATGGCGTGCATGATGCGCCGATGGACCGGCTTCAGCCCGTCGCGGACGTCCGGAAGGGCGCGGTGCATGATGGTCGACAGCGCATAGGCAAGGTACCGCTCCTCGAGCGCCTGCTTCAGGTCGACCGGCTCGATGTGATCATCCCCGCCCGAACCGGGCGGAACTAAGCTTTTTCCCATGCAGTGGGGTTAACTGACTGGGTGATTCGCGGCAAGTGCAACAGGCAAGACGCGGCAAACGACGCAATTTATTCACCGTTCATTATCCATTCAGATCCCGATTGCCATTGATCCACTTTGCGACAATCCTGCACGCCGGTATGCGTGCTCATCCGCACCCGTGCAGGCCTGCGCACCAGAGAACCAAACCACCATCAGGGGGACTTCATGAACAACTGCCGCCGCCATATCCGTTTCCTGCTGCTGTCGGCAGCAGTTGTCGCAGCGCCGCTGAGCGCGGCCCAGGCGCAGGACGTCAACGCAGCCCTCGAGCGCTTCAAGGCCCTGTGGGAAGAACAGGGCATGGCGATCGAGTGGGAAAACGCCGCCATCAGCGGTGACGACGCCGTCCTCGAGAACGTCACTGTCACCTCGGCAGGCGAGGATTTCGAGGTTTCGAACATTGCCTTCGAGGACATCTCGGATGATCCGGAAGGCTATCGCGTCCGCTCCATCACCATGGACGACTTCGAGGTCGAGGGCGAGGACGGCTTCTATGCGGCCGTCAGCGGCATCGGCATGAACAACGTGCTGATGCCGAACGACGACGTGCGCGACAATTACGGCGGCTTCATCTTCTACGAGAAGGCGCATGTCGATGACGCCCGCATCAGCGTCGACGGTGTTGACGTTGCGTCGATGACGAACGCGCAGATCACGATCACGCCACCGGTCTCCGGCGCGCCGATCTCCTATACCGGATCGGTCGAGAAATTCTTCGTCGATCTTTCGCTCGCCAAGGACAGCGAGCAATGGCCGATCATCGAGGCCCTAGGCTACCAGCAGATCAGCGGCAGCATCAAATCAAGCGGCAAGTGGAATCCGCAGGACGGCGATTTCGAGCTGACCGAGACCAACATCACCATCAATGATGCCGGCACGCTGGGCATGTCCTTCACCCTCGGCGGCTATACCCGCGAGCTGATCGCCTCGCTGCGCGAGATTCAGCAGCAGATGGCCGACGATCCGGAAGCCGACAGCACGGCTCAGGGCATGGCAGCACTTGGCCTGATGCAGCAGATGAGCTTCCGCAGTGCCGAGATCTCCTTCACTGACGACTCGCTCACCAGCAAGGTGCTGGAGCTCGTCGCCCAGATGCAGGGCATGAGCAAGACCGACGTGGCCGCCATCGCCAAGGGCGCGGTGCCGTTTGCCGTGTCCCAGCTGGGCGATTCCGACTTCACCGCCTCTACCACGCAGGCGGTGTCGGCCTTCCTCGACAACCCGAAGGTCATCCGCATCACCGCGAAGCCAGCGAACGACGTTCCCTTCGCCCTCATCATGGCAGAAGGCATGAGCACCCCGCAGGGCCTGATCAAGACGCTCAACGTCAAGGTGACCGCGAACGACTAATCGCGGATACGACAACAGCAAAAAGGCCCGGCAAACCCCGGGCCTTTTCTTTTGACCTCACTCCGGATGGAGCAAGAAGCCGGCGGCCGCGCCGCCGGCGCCTCCGATCAGTCTTCCTTCTTTGGAGCTACGACGCGCAGCGACAGCTCGCGCAGCTGCTGCGGGGTTGCCTCCGACGGAGCGTTCATCAGCAGATCCTGTGCCTGCTGGTTCATCGGGAACAGCGAGATTTCGCGCAGGTTCTTCGCGCCAACCAGCAGCATGACCACGCGGTCGATGCCGAAAGCGCAGCCGCCGTGCGGAGGAGCGCCGTACTGGAATGCGCGGTAGAGGCCACCGAAACGCTCCTCGACGTCTTCCTTCGACAGGCCGACCTTCTCGAACGCCTTCACCATCAGTTCCGGCGACTGGTTACGGATCGAGCCCGAGGCGATTTCGAAGCCGTTGCAGACCGCGTCGTACTGGTATGCCTTGAGCGTCAGCGGATCGGCGCTGTCAAACGCCTCGATGCCGCCCTGCGGCATGGAGAACGGGTTGTGGGCGAAGTCGATCTTCTTCTCGTCCTCGTTCCACTCGTAGAACGGGAAGTCGACGATCCAGCAGAGCTCGAAGCGGTCGCGGTCGACAAGGTTCAGCTCCTCGCCAGCACGGGTGCGGGCAGCACCAGCGAACGAGGCGAACTTCTTCGGATCGCCCGCGACGAAGAAGCAGGCGTCGCCGTCATCGAGGCCGAGCTGCTGGCGGACGGCTTCGGTACGCTCCTCGCCGATGTTCTTGGCGATCGGGCCAGCACCCTCGAGCTTGTCGCCTTCCTTGCGCCAGAAGATGTAGCCGAGGCCCGGCTGGCCTTCGCTCTGCGCCCACGAGTTCATGCGGTCACAGAAGGCGCGCGAGCCGCCGGTCTTGGCCGGGATCGCCCAGACTTCCGCCTTCGGGTCATTGGCGAGGATGTTCGCGAACACCTTGAAGCCGGAGTCGCGGAAGTGGTCGGACACCTCTTCCATGACGATCGGGTTACGCAGGTCCGGCTTGTCCGTGCCGTACTTGCGCATCGCGACGTCATACGGAATGCGCGGCCAGTTCTTCGTGACCGGCTTGCCGTCGGCGAATTGCTCGAACACCGACGTCATGATCGGCTCCATCGTCGCCCAGATGTCTTCCTGGGTAACGAAGCTCATCTCGACGTCGAGCTGGTAGAACTCGCCCGGCAGGCGGTCGGCGCGCGGGTCTTCATCACGGAAGCACGGCGCGATCTGGAAGTAGCGGTCGAAGCCAGCGACCATCAGCAGCTGCTTGTACTGCTGCGGCGCCTGCGGCAGCGCGAAGAACTTGCCCGGATGAATGCGGCTCGGCACGAGGAAGTCGCGCGCGCCCTCCGGCGACGAGGCCGTCAGGATCGGCGTCGAGTACTCGGCAAAGCCGGCGGCGGCCATGCCAGTGCGCATCGCGGAGATGATCTTTGTGCGCTTGACGATGTTCTTGTGCAGCGTGTCGCGGCGCAGGTCGAGGAAGCGGTACTTGAGGCGGATGTCCTCCGGATATTCCGGCTCGCCGAAAACCGGGAGCGGCAGCTCCTTAGCGGACGACAGGACTTCCATTTCCTGGGCGAAGACTTCGATCTCGCCGGTGGAGAGGTTCGGGTTGACAGTGTCCGGCGTGCGCGCCTTCACCTCGCCATCGACGCGGATCACCCACTCGCCGCGAACGGTCTCAGCGGTCTTAAACGCGGGCGAATCCGGGTCGGCGACGATCTGGGTCAGGCCATAGTGGTCGCGCAAGTCGATGAAGAGCAGGCCGCCATGGTCACGCACGCGGTGGACCCAGCCCGAGAGACGGACGGTCTGGCCGACATCGGCTTTGGTCAACTGGGCGCAGGTGTGGCTGCGGTAACGATGCAGGGTCATGTGAGATTCCGGATTTAATTGGCGGCCGGCGCGGGACTCCGGCGCTTCTTTTGCGCGGTAGAGCGCATGAGAGGCCGGATTTGTCAAGGATAGCGTGCGTTTTGCAAGGCTGCCCGGACAGATCCGCGACAATTCTGCAGTGTCGTCGAAAAGAATTTTGTCCCGGCGGAATGCGGCACGGATGCTGCTGGACCAGCAACCGCCACGACCTGACATTGGCAAGGATTCGCGCACCGTCGTACCTAGGGCAAGCCTATCCTTCCGATCCGGTGGCGGCACATGAAAAGCCTCGGACCTCTGGTCCCGATTCTCCTCGCTGCGGGTATCCTGCTCGGCGGCAACGGCCTGCAGGGAACGCTGATTGCAGTGCGCGGCGTTCAGGAGGGCTTTTCCCCCGCAGCGATCGGCTTCATGGGCACCGCCTACTTCACCGGCTTCCTGATCGGGTGCCTCGACATCGTGCGGATGATCCGTTCCGTCGGGCACATCCGCTGCTTCGCTGCGCTTGCCGCCATCGCGGCCAGTGCAACGCTCGTAATGGTGATCTCGGTCGACGTCTTTACCTGGGTAGGCGCGCGCTTCGTCTCCGGCTTCTGCTTTGCTGGACTCTTCACCGTTATCGAAGCGTGGCTCAACTCGGGCGTCGCCAATTCAGACCGCGCCCGGGTGCTTGCCGTCTACCGCATCGTCGACCTTGGCTCGGTGACGGGCGCGCAGTTCCTGATCCCGCTCGTTGGCGCCGGAGGTTTTTCGATCTTCGCCGTCATGGCGATCATGATCACCCTGTCGCTGGTCCCGGTTTCGCTCGGCGACCGTTCCAACCCGGCCGCTCCGCCTGACATCAAGCTCAACCTCAGGCGCGCCTGGGCGATCTCGCCGCTCGCGGCCATCGGCTGCATCGCCGTCGGCATGACCAACAGCGCCTTCCGCACGCTCTCGCCCATCTATGCGCAGGACATCGGCATGTCGGTCGCGGACGTCGCGACCTTCGTCAGCATGTCGATCATCGGCGGCGCGCTGGTTCAGTACCCGCTGGGTTATGCTTCGGACCGCTATGACCGGCGCAAGGTGATCCTGGTCACAACCGCACTCGCGCTTGCCTCGGCGCTGGCGATCGGGCTGCTTGCCGGCGACAACCGACTGCTCAACTTCTCCATCGTTTTCGTGTTCGGCTGCTTTGCGATGCCGCTCTACTCGCTGTCGGCCGCGCATGCCAACGACCGCGCTGGGCCGCACGAGTTCGTCATGCTAAATGCGGCACTCATGCTCTTCTATTCCGTCGGCGCAATCGTCGGTCCGTTCACGGCAGCCGCTGGGATGGAGCGCTTTGGGCCGCACGCGCTGTTCCACTTCTCGGCCGGTGTCTACGTCGTGTTCCTCGTCATCACGATCTGGCGTATGGCGGTGCGCGGKCCAGCCGACGACAGCGAGCGCGGCCGATTCACCGCCCTGCTTCGGACCTCGACGCTGTTTGCACGCCTCGCCCAGTGGCAGGCACGCAAGGAACGCCCTCACCCGCGAACACAAGACCGTGCAGAAGAAGGGGAAAGATAGGCTTAGCGCGGCTCAACACTTGACGTGAACCTCCATGACTGGAATGGAGACAGAAAACCAAGATTTTCGAGCCTGATGCACCTCATCACCCGCCAGGAAGAACTGGACACCGTCATCGGGGAGCTGTCGCGCTCCGATTTCGTCACCGTCGACACCGAGTTCATTCGCGAGACGACATTCTGGCCTGAACTCTGCCTCATCCAGATGGCCGCGCCGGGCGTGACTGCCCTCGTCGATCCGCTCGCGCCCGGGCTGGACCTTGCGCCCTTCTTCCGCCTGATGGCGGACGAGCGCATCCTCAAGGTGTTCCACGCCGCCCGCCAGGACGTCGAGATCATCTACCATCTCGGCAAGATCATCCCGACGCCGATGTTCGACACGCAGGTTGCGGCGGCGGTTTGTGGCTTTGGTGACAGCGTCTCCTACGATCAGCTTGTGCAGAAGGTTACCGGCGCGCGGATCGACAAGACCTCCCGCTTTACCGACTGGCGCCACAGGCCGCTGTCGGACAAGCAGCTCGAATATGCGCTGGCGGACGTCACCCACCTCATCGACGTCTACCGCCATCTCAAGGACGAGCTGGAGCGCGAGAACCGCGCGCACTGGCTCAACGAGGAGATGAGCGTCCTCACCTCGCCCGAGACCTACGATCCCGATCCTGAGGATGCGTGGAAGCGCCTGAAGATGCGCGTGCGCAAGCCGCAGGAACTGGCGATCATGCAGGCCGTCGCCACCTGGCGCGAATACGAGGCGCGCGAGCGCAACGTGCCGCGCGGGCGCGTTTTGAAGGATGACGCGATCTTCGAGATCGCCCAGCAGGCGCCGCGTGATGCCGCCGCGCTTGCCCGCCTCCGCACCACGCCGAAGGGATGGGAGCGTTCCTCCACCGCCGCAGGCGTGTTGGCAGCTGTCAACAAGGCGCTGGAGATCCCGAAGGATCAGCTGCCGAAGCTGCCCAAGCAGGTGCAGCAGGCCGAAGGCACGAGCGCTGCCGCCGAGCTACTGAAGGTCCTGCTCAAGATCGTCGCCGAGCAGCAGGGTGTGGCACCGAAGGTGCTGGCGTCGTCCGAGGACGTCGAGAAGATCGCCGCATCGGGCGAAAACGCCGACGTTCCGGCCATGCATGGCTGGCGCCGTGAGGTGTTTGGCGAGCGGGCGCTGGCGCTGGTGCGCGGCGAAATCGCCCTCAAATTCGAGAAGCGGAAAATCACCGTCTTCGAGACGAAATAAGCCGGCAGTTGCCGGCTTATTTCGTTCCATCGCTGAGCAACTGCCTCAGTCGTCGGCGACGACGATGTCCATTGGACGGTTCAGCACCTTGCCGAGCAGGGCCATGCGCTTGTCGGGCCGCTCGCCCCTCAGGTCGGCATGGCTCTTCGGCACCACCAGCGACAGCTTCCGGCCCTCGCCCTTCCGCCACTTGAGCTTTGGGATGATGCCGGGCATCGAGGCCGAGAACAGGTAGACGACGCGCAGCAGTGCGCCGAGGATGCGGGCGCGTTCGAGATAGAGCGGCCCGGCAAGCGAACGCATCACCGGCGAGACGTCATCTTCGTAGATGCCCTCGTGGCGGAACAGGCTGGTCAGCGCGATGAAGGCGCGGCCCGGGTGATCGACGCCGATGAACGAGCCGTGGGCGATGATATTGAGCGACTGCGTGCCGCGATAGTCGGGGTGAGCGCGCCAGCCGATATCGGTGAGCAGACAGGCGGCGCGGCGGTAGCGCGCTTCCTCCACCGTCTCCTCGATGCCGAAGGCCTCAAAGGCCTCGCCGGTCCAGGCCTCCAGCTCGCGGCAGTGCGTAACCGAGCGCGCACGCAGGACGGCGAGTTCCTCGGCTGCCGAGATGAGCGGATCCTGGCGCTTCTGCTGCTCGTCGAGCAGCGAATAGAGGTAGCCCTCGCGCACGCCGAGCGCTGACACCACCACCTTGCCCGGCTTCATCGCCTGGACGATCTCGCGCAACACCGCTGCACCGTAAGGCAACAGCGCGCGGCGCGACTTCGAGATGCGCTCGACGCCCTTCATGCGCGAAATGTCGCCGTCTATCACCTGCCGCAGGAAGCTGCCGAGCTTGTCCAACTCGAACTCGTAGTGGTGCATCACGTCGAGCGGGTAGCCCTGCGAGGTCATGTGCAGGCGAGCAAGGTTTCGCCAGGTGCCGCCAACGCAGTAGAAGGTGCGGCCCTTGCCCTCTTCTAGGAAGCTCGCACGCTTCAGCTTCGTGCGCGCAATGTTTGATGCCCGCGAAGTCGAGCCCTTCGCCATTTCCTGCAGCCGCAGGCCACCAAGCGGCAGCGTGATGCCCTCGCCGATCTCCTCGCCCTTGACGTCGACGAGCTCCAGGCTGCCACCGCCGAGGTCACCAGAGATGCCATCGGGATCATGGAAGGCAGAGATGATGCCGAGGCCGGCGTAGGTTGCCTCCTCGCGGCCGGTGAGGACACGGATCGGTACGCGAAACACGTCCTCGGCGCGGCGGATGAAGTCGGGGCCATTCTCGGCCTCGCGCGCCGCCGCCGTCGCGATCACGTGCAGCGATTGCGCCCCGGCCTGCTCTGACAGTGCCCGAAAGCGTCGGAACTCTTCCAGCGCCATATCGACCGCCTTCGGGTCGAGCTTGCCGGTGGAGTAGATTCCGCGGCCGAGGCCCGCCAGCATCTTCTCGTTGAACAAGATGGTTGGGGATCGGGCGATCCCCTCGTAGATGACGAGGCGGATCGAGTTCGATCCAATGTCCACGATGGACAAAGGCCGGCGATCTGGAAGCCGGCCCTGCGATACAGAGATCATGCTGAGGTTGCCACGCTGGCTTTCTTGCGGCGCTTGTACTGCGCAATGCGCTGTGGCGCATGAGATTTCAGGGCATCACCACGACCCGAAAGGCTCGGATTGGTCATGAAATACTCCTGCGCGTTGAAAGGCTCTTCGCCTTCCTCGGGGACGATCCGCCGCGAGGTTCCGTCCGCCAGTACCTCGAAACTCTGCTGGTTGTCCATAATATTGCCCAGCATGATCTGGCCGAGCACTTGCTCGTGCACGGTCGGATTCGTGATTGGGACCAGCGTCTCGACGCGGCGATCGAGATTGCGCGGCATCATGTCGGCCGAGCCGATATAGACGATGGCCTCGTCCGACGGCAGACCGCTGCCATTGCCGAAGCAGTAGATGCGGCTGTGCTCGAGGAACCGACCGACGATCGATTTCACGCGGATGTTTTCCGAAAGGCCGGGCACCTGCGGCCGCAGGCAGCAGATGCCGCGCACGACGAGGTCGATTTCGACCCCGGCGCGGCTTGCCTCGTAGAGCGCGTCGATGACGATCGGGTCGACCAGCGAGTTCATCTTCATCCAGATCTGGCCGGGCTTGCCCTCCTGCACGAAGCGGACTTCATCTTCGATGTGCTTCAGGATACGGCTGCGCAGGCCAAAGGGCGAGATCGCCAGGCGCATCTCGCCGGTAGGCTCCGCATAGCCCGTGATGAAGTTGAAGATCTGCGCAACGTCGCGGGCGATCACCGGGTCCGAGGTGAAGAATGAAAGGTCCGTATAGATACGCGCGGTGATCGGATGGTAGTTGCCGGTGCCGAGGTGGACGTAGTTGCGCAACTTGCCGTCCTCGCGGCGCACCACCAGCGACATCTTGGCGTGGGTCTTCAGCTCCAGGAAGCCGAACACGACCTGCACGCCGGCGCGCTCCAGGTCCCTCGCCCAGCGGATGTTGGCTTCCTCGTCGAAGCGGGCCTTGAGCTCGACCAGCGCCGTCACCGACTTGCCGGCCTCGGCCGCCTCGATCAGCGCGCGCACGATCGGGCTGTCATTCGAGGTGCGGTACAGCGTTTGCTTGATCGCGACCACATCCGGGTCGAACGCAGCCTGGCGCAGGAACTGCACCACGGCGTCGAACGACTCATAGGGGTGGTGGACGATGATGTCCTTCTCGCGGATCGCCGAGAAACAGTCGCCGCCGTGCTCGCGGATGCGCTCGGGGAAGCGCGGATTGTAGGGCGTGAACTTGAGCTCATCGCGCGGCAGCGAAACCAGCTCAGAGACATGATTGACCGCAAGCGGCCGCTGCAAAATCGAAATGCGCGACGCCGGCACCTCAAGCTCGGTCGCCACGAATTCGCGCAGCGCCCCGGGCATCTTGTCGTCGAACTCGATGCGGATCACCTGGCCGCGCCGGCGGCGCTTCAGCGCACTCTCGAACAGGCGTACCAGGTCCTCCGCCTCTTCCTCAACTTCGATATCCGAGTCACGGATGATGCGGAACGTGCCCGATCCCTCGACCTCGTAGCCGGGGAACAGCTTGCCGATGAAGAGCGCGACCACCTCTTCCAACTTGATGAAGCGGACGCACGAGCCGTTGCCCGGAATAAGGATGTAGCGACGCAGTGCCGTGGGAAGACGCAGCAGCGCCGTCATCTGCTCGCGGTTGCGCAGGTGGCGCAGCTGCAATGCGATCGAGAAGCCCAGGTTCGGAATGAACGGGAATGGATGCGCCGGGTCGATCGACAGCGGCGTTAGCACCGGGAAGATCGCTTCCATGAAATGGGCGTCGAGCCACTCCAGCTCTTCGCGCTCGAGATTTTCGGCGCGGATGACCTCGATCCCCTCCTGCCGCAGCAGCTCGGTCAGATGGGCATAGGCGCGCTGCTGGTCCTCCTGCAGCCTCGCGACCTCGAAAAGCAGCAGTTCCAGCTGCTGCTCCGGGGTGCGCCCGTCCGGGCTCTTGATGGCGATGCCCTGCCGGACCTGGCCGGCAAGGCCCGCCACGCGCACCATGAAGAACTCGTCGAGGTTATCGGCGGAGATCGACAGGAAGCGGACACGCTCAAGGAGCGGATGATTCGGGTTCTCCGCCTCGCTCAGCACGCGCCGGTTGAACTGCAGCCACGAGAATTCACGATTGACGAAACGATCAGGGTTGCCGTCGGGCGACGCCGACAGGGCCTGTATCTCGCCAGTGAATTCACTTGTCGCGGGCTTGAGCTCGTTCATCGTCCTGTTTTTCCCCTGCCGCAGGCAAACGGCATGCTGCCAGCTTAGCTTCTGGCAGGCATTTGCGACAGTTTGATATCATCAACTTGCAAAGACCACGTTTATGCGGCAAACGCTCTCGCAGGCGCAATCGGCATAGGAATCCGGGAGCATCTCATGGCTGGCCACGCGGTACCGCATTTCCAGAACGACGCAGGTCATCCCGCGATCGCGATCGGGGTGAAGGAGTTCATGTGCGTTGGGGCTAACCCGCCCTTCGACCACCCGCACATCTTCCTCGACATGGGCGACGAGTCCGAAAAGATCTGCCCGTACTGCTCGACGCTGTACCGCTACGATCCGAAGCTTAAGGCTGACGAGACCAACCCGGCCGGCGCTCTTTACCACCCCAACGCAGCCTGACCGATAGAAGATGCCCGAAGCGGGGCAAATCGCGATAGCAGGAGCCGGAATCGCCGGCCTCACCTGTGCGCTAGCGATGGCTCGCGCTGGGTACAAGGTCACGATCTACGAGCGCGCCCCACAACTGCAGGAAGTCGGCGCTGGACTGCAGCTGTCTCCCAATGCCACCCGCATCCTGCGTGAGCTTGGCGTTCTCGACCGTCTTCTCCCGCATGCCGTCCGCCCGAGCGAAATCGCCATCCGTCGGGCTGACAGCCTCCGGCTGCTCTCCTCGGTAGAGCTTGGCCAGTTCGCCCTCGACCGCTGGGGCGCTCCATACCTTACCATCCATCGCGCTGACCTGCAGAAGGCGCTGCTCGAGGCTGCGCTCGATAATCCGTCAATCACCCTGGTGACCGGCGCCCGCGTCGAGCGTGTCTCGACCACCAAGGGGAACTGTTCTCTCACCATCGCCGGAGCGGATCATCATTTCGAAGCTACCAGCGACCTCGTCGTCGGCGCAGATGGCGTTTGGTCGACGGTGCGCGGCCTGTTCGGCAAGGGCATCGGCAGCTTCTACACCGGCTACATCGCCTGGCGCACGACGGTCGGCGATGGCGGCAAGCTCGTGCCCATCGACCGCGTTACCACCTTCCTCCACCGCAACTTCCATCTGGTCGCCTACCCGATCCGCGCCGGCAAAGAGATCAATCTAGTCGCCGTCACGCCGGGCCTCGCCGAGGCGATGTCCTGGTCTAACGACTCCACCTCCACACGCCTTGAAGTGGCCATAGCGGGCGCGGACCCTGCCCTGCTGGCGCTGGTCCGGGGGGCGCAGCGCTGGACCACCTGGCCGATCCATGAGGTGCCGGCAGCGACGCCGTGGACTTTTGCGGGCAAGGTCGCGCTGATCGGCGATGCCGCACATGCCGTCAGCCCCTATGCAGCACAGGGAGCGGCGATGGCAATCGAGGACGCGCAGGCGCTGGCGGAGCAGCTGAAGGCGCATCCGGATATCCCCGCCGCGCTCACGGCCTACGAGGCGCAACGCAAGCCGCGCCTGCGCCGCGTTGCCAGCCGCGGCAGGTTCAACCGCTTCGCCTGGCACGCCTCTGGGCCCATCGCGCTCGGCCGCGACATCGTGCTTTCGCGACGCACTCCGCAGCAGCTCGCCACCGGCTTCGACTGGCTCTACGGCTACACCCAGCACTGAGAGCGGCCCTGCCCGTCTGGTTCAGGACCGCCTGATAAAACGAAGACGAGTAAAGGTTTCCCCTCGCCCGCCTCGGAACGATTGTCAGTGCAGGATTTGTGACAGGAACAGCTTGGTGCGTTCGTGACGCGGATTGTCAAAGAACTCGGCCGGCGTGTTTTGCTCGACGATCTGGCCCTGATCCATGAAGATGACGCGGTTGGCGACCTGACGGGCGAAACCCATCTCGTGGGTCACGCAGATCATCGTCATGCCTTCCTCGGCAAGACCGACCATCGTCTCCAGCACTTCCTTGATCATCTCCGGGTCGAGCGCCGAGGTCGGCTCGTCGAACAGCATGATGCGAGGGTTCATGCAGAGCGAGCGGGCGATCGCCACGCGCTGCTGCTGGCCGCCCGATAGCTGGCCCGGGTATTTGTGCGCCTGCTCCGGGATTTTCACGCGGGTGAGGAAATGCATCGCGATTTCCTCGGCCTGCTTCTTCGGCATCTTGCGCACCCAAATCGGCGCCAGTGTGCAGTTTTCAAGGATCGTCAGGTGCGGGAAGAGGTTGAAGTGCTGGAACACCATGCCGACCTCGCGCCGCACCTCGTCGATCTTCTTGAGATCGTTGGTGAGCTCGATGCCATCGACGATGATCTTGCCCTTCTGGTGCTCCTCAAGGCGGTTGATGCAGCGGATCATCGTCGACTTGCCGGAGCCCGACGGGCCGGCCACGACGATGCGCTCGCCGCGCATCACCTTGAGATTGATGTCCTTGAGGACGTGGAAGTCACCGTACCACTTGTGCATGCCGATGATTTCGATGGCGACGTCCGTGTCCGACACCTTCATCTTGGAGCGGTCGACGGCGATCTCGTTCGCGGCAACAGCGTTTTCAGTGGCCATTTTCTGTTCCCCTGTGGCTCTTCGGCCTTGTCTTGTGTTTGTTACGGGAGGTCGTGTTCATCGGCGGTATCCGGTGTCAAGCCGCCGCTCCATCCAGATCGAGTAGCGGGACATGCCGAAACAGAAGATCCAGAAGACGGCGCCGGCGAAGATCAGCCCCGACATCGGCGTCTGCGCGGATGCCCAGGCGGCGTCAGTAAAGTTCTGGCGCACGATGCCCAGTAGGTCAAACATGCCGATGATGTAGACCAGGCTCGTGTCCTTGAAGAGGCTGATGAAGCTGTTGACGATGCCGGGGATGACCAGCTTCAGTGCCTGCGGCAGGATGATCAGGCACATCTTCTGCCAGTAGCTGAGGCCGAGCGAATCCGCGCCCTCGTACTGCCCCTTCGGGATCGCCTGCAGGCCCCCGCGAACCACCTCCGCCATGTAGGCTGACGCGAAAAGGGCAACACCCACCAGCGCGCGCAGGAACCGGTCGAAGGTCATGCCCGCCGGCATGAACAACGGCAGCATCACCGAGGCCATGAACAGCACGGTCACCAGCGGCACGCCGCGCACCAGCTCAATGAAGATGACGCAGATCATCTTGATCGCCGGCATCTTGGATCGTCGTCCCAGCGCCAGCACGATGCCAAGCGGCAGCGACACTGCAATGCCGACGACCGACAGCACGATCGTCACCAGCAGCCCGCCCCATTCCGAGGTCGGCACATAGCGCAGGCCAAAATAGCCGCCGACCAGCAGGAAGAAGGCGACGATCGGGAAGACGACAAACAGCAGCAGCGCGTTGAGGGCCTTGTAGGGTACGCGCGGGATCAGCAGCGGCACCAGCAGCAGTACGAACAGGATCGCCGTGAGATCGACGCGCCAGCGCTCGCTGTAGGTGTAGCGACCGTACATGAACTGGGCGAACTTCGCGTTGACGAACGCCCAGCACGCACCGGACCAGCCGTCCGGCCGGACGCCACCCTGCGAAACGGTGGCGCAGACGGTACGGTCGGGTCCAGACCATACGGCATCGATGAACGCCCAGCGCAGCATATTCGGCACGAACCAGACGATCAGGAACAGGCCAAGCAGCGTAAGCACCGTGTCCATCGGCGAGGCAAACAGGTTGGCGCGCAGCCAGGCGCCAAAACCGCGGGCCCGCGACGGGGCCGGCTGCGGCCCCAGCATTTCGGTGCGGACATAGGAAAGATCAGCGCTCGTCATCTTATCTCTCCACCAGCGCCATCTTGGCGTTGAACCAGTTCATGAAGGCTGCGGTCGACAGGCTGAGGCCGAGATAGATGACCATCCAGATGGCCACGACCTCGATCGCCTGGCCGGTCTGGTTCATCGTCGTCTGGCCGATCTGGACGAGGTCGGGATAGCCGACGAAGACGGCGAGCGACGAGTTCTTCGTCAGGTTGAGATACTGGCTGGTAAGCGGCGGGATGATGATGCGCATCGCCTGCGGGATCACCACCAGCCTGAGCGTCAGGCCGGAGCGCAAGCCGAGAGCGTAGGAGGCTTCTGTTTGACCGCGGTTGACGCCGAGGATACCGGCGCGAACGATCTCGGCGATGAACGAGGCGGTGTAGAAAGACAGCGCCAGGTACAGCGACAGGAACTCGGGCTTCACCTGGAAGCCGCCGCTGAGGTTGAAGGTGCCCTTCTGCGGGAACTCGAAGCTGACCGGGATGCCGAGCAGCAACGTCACCAGCAGCGGCAGGCCAATGATGAGGCCGAGCGATGTTGCAAGCCGCGGGAACGGCTGGCCGGTCTGCATCTGGCGCCGGTAGGCCCAGCGGTTGACGATGAAGGCGACGATGATGCCGACGACGAGAGCGGCCGGAATGAGCCACGCACTCTCTTCCCAGATGGCCTTCGGCAGGAAGAAGCCACGGTTGTTGAGATAGGACGAGAATGGCAGCTCAAGACTGTCGCGCGGCCCGGGCAGCACCGACAGCACACCGAGATACCAGAAAAAGATGACGAGCAGCGGCGGGATGTTGCGGAACACCTCGACATAAACCGTGCAGATCTTGGCGATGAGCCAGTTGCCAGACAGCCGGCCGACGCCGACAAGGAAGCCGATGATGGTCGCAGTGATGATGCCGCAAATGGCGACAAGGATCGTGTTCAGCAGGCCAACGATCAGCGCGCTGCGGAAGGATGAGTCCGCCGTGTATTGGATCAGTGACTGCGAGACGTCGAAACCGCTACGGCGATCAAGGAAGCCAAAGCCGGACGAAATGTTCGCTCGGCGAAGATTGTCTACCGTATTTCCCCAAATCCAGTAGACCGCCGCGGCCAGAATGACCACGACAAGTACCTGGAAGATGATCCCGCGAACCCGCGGATCGTTCTTCCACGAGACGCGTGCTGACGTGTCAGCGCGCAGCACCTCAGTCGATGCCATGTGGTTCCCCTTGGTTCGGTGCGGGGACGTGCGTAGCGTCTCCGTCATTCCCGATAATTTCCAGAGCCGGTACTCACCTTGCAAAGATCAAGGCGTGCATTTGCACCGGGCACCAAGAAAAGCGGCTGCCGGGGTTGCCGGCAGCCGGAGCAAATTTCTTAGCGGAGCGGCGGAGCGTACTGCAGGCCGCCCTTGGTCCAGAGTTGGTTCAGGCCGCGGGCGATCTTGAGTGGGCTCTCCTGGCCGATGTTACGCTCGAACATCTCGCCATAGTTGCCGACGCCGGCGACCACTTTCACGACCCAGTCGTTTTCGAGGCCGAGCATCGCGCCAATCTTGGATTCCGGCTCCTGGCCGAGGATGCGCTTGATCTCCGGATTGTCGGAGCCCTTCATTTCCTCGACGTTGGCCTGGGTGATGCCGAGTTCCTCGGCCTGGATCAGCGCAAAGAGAGTCCACTTGACGATGTCGAACCACTGGTCGTCACCCTGGCGGACGAGCGGGCCGAGCGGCTCCTTGGAGATGATCTCCGGAAGAACCACGTGCTCATCCGGGTTGGCGAGCGTCAGACGGAGCGCATACAGACCGGACTGGTCGGTGGTGTAGGCGTCGCAGCGACCAGCCTCATAAGCGGCATTGGTCTCGTCGAAGCCCTGGAACACGACCGGGTTGTATTCCATGTTGTTGGCACGGAAGTAGTCGGCGAGGTTGAGCTCGGTCGTCGTGCCGGTCTGCACGCAGATCGCGGCGCCCGAAAGCTGCAGCGCGGAGTTGATGCCCGGGAGCTTCGCCGCGTTGATCATGAAGCCCTGGCCGTCATAGTAGTTGACGCCAGTGAAGTTGAAGCCGAGCGACGTGTCGCGGCTCAGCGTCCAGGTCGTGTTGCGCGCGAGCAGGTCGATTTCACCCGACTGCAGCGCGGTGAACCGCTCGGTCGCGTTGGTCGGGGTGAACTTCACCTTCTCCGGATCCCCGAAGACGGCGGCAGCAACGGCCTTGCAGAAGTCCGAGTCGAAGCCCTTCCAGTTGCCCTGATCGTCGGGGGCAGCAAAACCGGCAAGGCCGGTGTGGACGCCGCACTGGACAAACCCCTTGGCCTTCACGTCGTCGAGCGTCGCCGCCGACCCGGCCGCAGCCGACATCAGCACCATCGCAGCCGATCCGAGAATTCCGGTCACAAACTTTTTCATGCCCACATACCCTTTTCTAATTTTTGTCGGGGTGCGTGTCCCCTTGTGGTTCCTGCGGAAGCAGTGGCAGCCCTGTCAACAGCCTGAGGTCGCCTGAGAGCTTGAGGCCCTGTCGTCCCGCCTCCCATTACGCGGCCATCGAAAGCGATTATTGACCATCGGTCAAGTGCGAATGAAACAGCGGGAAGAATTGCCCAAAATTGATGCACCTCACACCATCTTTCGTGCATGTAGAGCCAATGAGTGAGCAAAAAAAATGTAGTTTTCCGGCCAATTATCCGGAAAAACTTACATAGTTCGTCAGGAGCGCCACTCGGCACTCTGGCCCAATTTTTACGGGGCCGCTGCGTTGGTCTGCGATAGTTGCAGAAGCTGGCTGCAGTGGCTATCCCTCCCCTAAACGGATCGAGGACAGATGAGCAATTCAGGCCAGACCAAGAAGGGCATCCACACGCAGCTTGCCCATATCGGCAACAACCCGCGCGACTTTTACGGCTTCGTGAACCCGCCGGTCGTGCATGCCTCCACAGTGCTGTTTCCGGACGCAGCGACCATGGCGTCACGCAACCAGAAATATACCTACGGGACGCGCGGCACGCCGACGACCGACGCACTGGCCTCGGCCATGGACACGCTGGAAGGCTCGGCCGGAACCATCATCGTGCCGTCGGGTCTGGCGGCGGTCACGATCCCGATGCTGGCCTTCCTGTCGGCAGGCGATCATGTGCTGATCGTCGATTCCGTCTACCACCCGACCCGCCACTTCGCCGACATGATGCTGAAGCGCTTCGGTGTCGAGGTCGAATATTACGACCCGGCGATCGGCGGCGGCATCTCGGCACTGATAAAGGCCAACACCAAGGTCGTGTTCACCGAATCGCCCGGGTCCAACACCTTCGAGATCCAGGACATTCCCGCAATCGCACAGGCCGCGCATGCGCGCGGCGCGATCGTGATGATGGACAACACCTGGGCGACGCCGCTCTACTTCCGGCCTCTCGACCACGGCGTCGACGTCTCGATCCACGCGGCGACCAAGTATCCGGCCGGCCATTCGGACATCCTGTTAGGCACGGTGTCCGCCAACGAACGCTGCTGGAATCAGCTGCACGAGACCTTCGTTACCATGGGCTGCTGCGCGGCTCCCGACGATGTCTATCAGGTGCTGCGCGGCCTCCGGACCATGGGCGTGCGTCTCGAGCGCCACGAGAAGAACGCACTTGAGATAGCGCGCTGGCTGGAAGCACAGTCGGGCGTTGCGCAGGTGCTGCACCCTGCTCTCGAAAGCTTCCCGAGCCACGCGCTGTGGAAGCGCGACTTCAAGGGATCAAGCGGCATCTTCTCGATCGTTCTCAACGGCGGCGGCGAAAAGCAGGCGCACGCCTTCCTCGACGCGCTGAGGATCTTCGGCCTGGGCTATTCCTGGGGCGGGTTCGAGAGCCTTGCCGTGCATGTCTGGATCGGCGACCGCCTCGTTTCGAAGCGCAGCTACGGCGGCCCGATCATCCGCCTGCAGATCGGCCTCGAGGACGTCGAGGACCTGAAGCAGGATCTGACCAACGCGCTGGCGGCGGCGGCATCAGCCTGAGTCAGCCGCTGCAACGCCTGACGACCCGAATCGAAAAAGCCGCCGATCTTCCGGCGGCTTTTTCTTTCCACTCAAAGACCTGCGTCGTTCAGGTAACAATCAGATTCAGGGACGGAATGCGGCTGAGCAGGCTCTTGTCGGTGTTGAGCACATATTCGAGGTTCTGACGCGCGACGCGCGCATGTTCGCGCGCGATTGCTTCGGCGCGCGCGCCCTCGCGCATCTCAATTGCCTGAACGATGGAGCGGTGCTGCTCCTGACCGCCGATGAGCGAGCGGCGGAAGACGACGAACGCCTCCTCAGTCTCCAGAAACGCGCTGGGCGAGGCGAACGGCAGGCTGGTCGCGCGCTCGATCTCGCGGCGCAGGGTCTCGCTTCCGGCAAGCATCGACAGCAACCGGTGAAACTCGGCATTGAGTTCCACGTAGCGTTCGAAATTGATCTTGGCAGGGTTCGGATTGATTGTTGCGTCCAGCGCCTCCACCACCTTGCTGATCTCGATCAGCTTACGCGGTTCGACGCCGCGCTCAGCCGCAAGGCGCGCTGCCGTGCCTTCGAGCACGCCGCGTATCTCAATGGAATCGATAACTTCGTCGGCGGAAAAGCCGCGTGCGATATAGCCGCCGGACGGAATTCGTTCGAGCAGCCCTTCCTGCTCAAGGCGCGCCAGAGCGGCGCGAATAGGTGTTCGGGAAATTCCAAGGCGCTCCGAAAGAGGAACTTCGGACAGGCGCTCCCCACGAGCAATCACGCCACCCACGACCAGATTGCGGATACCCATCAGGGCCTTGAGCGTCTGGGAGGCTTCCTTGCGGTCGTTCATGTCCCTGGCCCGTATGTGGAGGTGGTGGCGGCCACTGCTGGCCGCCACCCTGGAATTGCGCTTAGCGCTTGGTGCGCCAGCTCTCTGCGTAGTTCTCGCGAGCGTCGCGAGCATACGGCGTCGGGGAGACGCGGACGCGGATCTCGGCCTGCTTGTGCTGCTCGGTCGAGGTCTTTGCGGTCGGCTCCGGCTCGCCCCACAGCATGGTGAGGACGTCGCCTTCCTGGATGTCCGCATCGACGACACCCAGCGAGAGCACGCAGCGCTCGTTGAAGGAGTAGCCGTTGAACATCGACATACCGACCATCTTGCCGTTGTGCAGGATCATGTCGGCCGAGGACGAAGCGTAGTTCGGCTGCGGGAAGTCGATCCACTTGTACGGCGTGCCCTGCTCGAAGGCCGAACCGATGACCTTGAGGACGTCCTCGCGGTTCCACTCGAAGGTGACCTTCTTGCGGTTCTTCTGTTCCTTCATCTTCAGGAGGGCTTCCTTACCGACGAAGTCGGACTTCTTCCAGCCGATGTAGAAGTCGTAGCCGAGTTCGAACGGATTGACGTAGTAGTCCTCGATGTTCGACGAAACGAACGAACCGCCGATCGTGCCGGTAGCTTCGTAGCTGTCGACGCCGAGCCACTCGCGGTAGGCCTTGAGCATGCCGTCGCCGGTGTAGATGCCCGGAAGCGGGGACGGAATCCAGCCCGACTCGAGGGTGTTGGTCGAGTAGGCGCGGCTGCCGCAGCGGACGAGATCCACGTTGGCGTCCTTGGCGGCCTGCATGATCTCGGACAGGATGTAGTTCTTGTCCTCGTACGGACCCCAGATCTCGAGGCCCGGAGCGCCCGACATGCCGTGACGCAGCGCCTGGACGCGGCGCGAGCCGATGTTGATCCAGTCGACGTGGAAGAACTTGATCTCCGGAAGCGGACCGCGGTTCAGCTTCTCGAGGATCTTGTTCGCCTCAGGACCCTGGATCTGGTAGCGGTAGTGCGTGCGCAGGACGCGCTCACCTTCCGGACGCGACGGCGAACGCGGGTCGTGCTTGATGCGCACATTCCACTTGCCGTAAGCGGCGCAGAACATCAGCCAGTTCGAGGTCGGAGCGCGACCGACGAGGATGAACTTGTCCTGGCGCTCACGGAAGATGATGTGGTCGCCGATGACGTGACCGGCCGGAGTGACCGGAACGTAGTGCTTCGCACGGTTCAGGTCGAAGTTACCGAAGGCGTTGATGCCGTGATACGCAAGGAACTCCTCCGCCTGCGGACCCTCGACGATCAGTTCGTCCATGTGATGCGACTGATCGAAGAGCACGGCTGAATTGCGCCACGCCCACTGTTCGGTACGCCAGTTCGAGAATTCCGGCGCGACAACCGGGTAAACGTACGCACCGATGCGCGAATTGCGCAGGATGTCGACGGGATTACCCTTCTCCTGAATCAGGGCTTCAAGGCTGGTCGCTGACACTCTTCTTCCTCCATGAATGTGAGTATGTATACATACTGTATCGCACATTCGAAAAACGCAAGGCGGTTTGGAGGCGAAATCAGCAGTCAGCGTGAGAGAGCGTTGGATTCTGACTTCTTCGCGAGGAACTCGGTGCGGAAGAAAGGGGAAGAATTCGCGCCTAACCCATTGTTTCCAAAAAAGCACCCGTACGGATCGGCCGACTACGACTGCCGCCACAGTTCTGTGTACATCGCACGATCCCGCTCAGGTAACGAGCAGCGCGAGAGCCGGCATACGAGCCAAAAGATCCGGCTGGCCCGCCAAAAGGATGTCCAGATTGCGCCGGGGAGCGCGTGCATGCTCGCGTGCAATAGCTTCGGCCCGCGTCCCTTCACGCTTAACGATTGCATCAAGGAGGTCGCGATGCTGCTCCTGCGCGGGGCGCAATGAGAGTCGGAAAGCTTCGACGTCAGCATTGTTCGGCAGGAATGCGGAAGGTGACGCGAATGGCAGATGGGTAACGCGATCGATCTCCCGTCTCAGTACCTCGCTTCCCGCGAGAGAAGCCAGCTCGGTATGGAAACGCGCATTTAAGTCGCAATAGCCGTCAAAATCGACCTCCCCGGCGGTCGCACCGAAGCAGCCCTCCATCTCCTCAAGCGTCTCATGGATCTGCCGGAGCCGCGCTTCGCCCACGCCGCGCTCAGCTGCCAGGCGCGCGGCGGTTCCTTCCAGGACGCCACGCAATTCAATGGCATCCGCGACGTCGCTGAGGCTGAAGGTGCGAACGGTGAAGCCACCTCCCCGAACCCGCTCGAGCAGCCCCTCCTCGGCCAGCCTGAACATCGCCTCGCGTACCGGCGTGCGAGACACCTGCATGGATTCCGCCAGCGCCACCTCGAACAGGCGAGAACCTCCCTCGAACTCGCCATTCAGGATGCGCCTGCGCAACTCGATTGCCACACGAATCGCATGCGTACGGGTTGAACCCTGCTTCATGCCAACTGAAATCCTCCCCTTTCAGCTGTCGCAACTATACACGCCGCGCGCCCCGGCGCACCATGGCACCGGGAGATATTTGCGACTTTTGTATACACCGCAGGTTCAGCGATCTTCCAGGGTGTCCACTCGCGCCTGAACCTCTGTGTACGGTCGGGATTCCGGACCAGCCTGCTCGTGCTGGCGACAGTTTATACACATCCCCCTTGGCGAAATATCGATCCGTGTATACAGTCCGTATCGAGGAGCAGACGGGGGCTTAGGTTCGTCTGCAATTCGACAACCTAGGGAGGTTTTTCTAATGTTGACTAGACGCGTCACTCTTGCGCTTGGCGTTGCCCTGGCCATGTCGACGTCCGCACTCGCTCAGGAAACGGTCAAGATCGGCGTGATCCTGCCCTATTCCGGCCCGTTCGCCGACGCTGCCAACCAGCTGCAGGCCGGCATCGATCTCTACATTGCCAAGCATGGCGACACCGTTGCCGGCAAGAAGATCGAGCTGATCAAGAAGGACACCGGTGGTCCGAACGCCGATACCGCCCAGCGCGCGGCGCAGGAGCTCGTGGTCCGTGACGGCGCCGACATCATCGCAGGTTTCGCCCTGACGCCAGAAGCGCTCGGCGCGGCACCTGTCGCTGAGGAAGCGCAGAAGCTGATGGTCGTGATGAACGCTGCGACCTCGAACGTCACCGAGCAGTCGGAATATATCGTCCGCACCGGTGTGACGATCCCGCAGGTTAACTACGCGCTCGGCAAGTGGGCATTCGAGGAAGGCGGCGTGAAGCAGGCCTACACCCTCGTTTCCGACTACGGTCCGGGCCATGACGCGGAGAAGTCGTTCTCGGCCGGCTTTACTGAAGCAGGCGGCAAGATGCTCGGCTCCGACCGCACCCCGGTCGCGAATCCGGACTTCTCGGCCTTCGTGCAGCGCGTGAAGGATGCGAATCCGGAAGCCGTCTACATCTTCGTTCCGGGCGGCGCTCAGCCGGCAGCCATCGGCAAGGCACTTGCTGATCGCGGCCTGAACCCGCCGGCGACCAAGATCTTCGCGCAGGGCGAGCTGACCCATCCGGAAGCCCTCGAGAGCATGGGTGAGAATGCCCGCGGCATCATCACCACGTTCCACTACACGCTCGAGCGCGACGATCCGCTCAACAAGGAATTCGTCGATGGCTATACGGCTGCCAATAACGGCCGCCAGCCGGACCTGTTCTCGATTGGCGGTTACGACGGCATGCACCTCATCTATGAGGCGCTCAAGAAGACGAACGGCGACGCTTCCGGCGATGCGCTCCTCGAAGCTGCCAAGGGCATGTCCTGGGACAGCCCGCGCGGCCCGATGTCGATCGACCCGGAGACCCGCGACGTCGTCCAGACCGTTTACATCCGCGAAGTGCAGGAAGTTGACGGTAAGCTCCAGAACGTCGTGATCCACGAGATCCCGAACGTTAAGGATCCGCTCCACTAAAGACGAGCGCGGCAGGTCTGCCCTGCCCGCTTTACATTCTTCAATGTGCGAAGTCCGGAAGGCCTGCTCTTTCCGGACTTCGGCTATCAACCGCCGCGAAATCAACACGCGCTACGGGCCGATATGAGCAGTTTGATCATAATTCTGTTCGACGGTTTCGCCTTCGGGATGCTGCTATTCGTCCTGTCGGTGGGATTGTCGGTGACCCTGGGCCTGATGAATTTCATCAATCTGGCCCACGGAGCATTTGGCATGCTGGGCGGCTATGTCGCTGTCACAGTCATGCGCCAACTCGGTTTTCCATTCCTGCTGGCATTGCCCACGGCCTTTCTCGCCGCCGCGATCGTCAGCGTCATTTTCGAAAGACTGCTCTTCCGCCGACTTTACGGCGCGACCGAGCTCAACCAGGTGCTGTTCACGATCGGCGTCGTCTTCGTGGCGTCGGCTGTCGCGACCTATTTCTTCGGCACCGTGCAGCAGGTCCTTATCCTGCCTGAATGGCTGCGCGGATCGGTCGAGCTGTTCGGCATGCGCTTCGGCGTCTACCGCATCTTCCTGATCGTTATTTCGCTGATCGTGACCGGTGTGCTGGTCTTCGGCCTCGAGCGCACCCGGCTTGGCGCGCAGATCCGCGCCGCGGTTGACAACCAGCGCGCGGCCAAGGGGCTCGGCCTCGACGTCGAGAAGATCTTCGGCATCACCTTCGCGCTGGGCAGCGGCCTTGCCGGCCTCGGCGGCGCGCTTGCGGTGGAGATCGTCGGCCTCGACCCGTCGTTTGGCTTCCACTTCCTCGTCTACGTGCTGATCGTCGTCTCCGTGGGCGGCCTTGGCTCGATCACCGGCTCATTCGTGGGCGCCGCCCTTCTCGGCATCGGTGACGTCGCCGGCAAGTATTTCTGGCCGGAGATCGGCTCGTTCCTGATCTATATGCTGATGGTGGCGATCCTGTTCGTTCGCCCGCTCGGCCTGTTCGGAAAGCGGTGACCCGGACATGACTGACACGACCTTTACCCAGGCAACTGCACGCGGCTGGCTCCGCAGCCAGAGCCGCTGGTCTCCGTTCGAGATCATCTTCTGGCTGGCGCTGCTGCTGCCGTTCTTCCTGTTCCCGACCTACCTGCCTCTCGCCTCGCAGATCGCGATTGCAGCGCTGTTCGCTCTGTCGGTGGACCTGATCCTCGGCTATGCAGGCATCATCACGCTCGGCCATGCGATGTTCTTCGGCCTTGGCGCCTATTGTGCGGCGCTGCTTGGCAAGGCCGGCTGGGGCGAGCCGATTTCGGGGCTGCTGCTGTCCGGCCTGTTCGCCGGCATCATCGGCTTCATCGCCAGCTTCATCATCGTGCGCGTCCAGCACCTTGCGCTGCTGATGATCACGCTCGGCCTTGGCCTGCTGACACAGGAACTCGCGAACGCGCTGACCTGGCTTACCGGCGGCACGGACGGCCTGCGCATTCCGCGCACCTGGCCGATCTTCAACTATTTCCGCTTCGACCTGTGGGGTTACACCGGCTACGGCTATACGCTTGCGGTGCTGTTCATCTGCTTCCTGCTGAGCCGCCGCATCGTCAACTCGTCGTTCGGCCTCGCGCTGCGTGGCGTGCGCGAGAACATCAAGCGCATGCCGGCGATCGGCTCGGCCTACCAGTCGCACCAGCAGAAGATTTACGCGATCTCAGCCGCGATGGCGGGCATGGCCGGTGCGCTGCTCGCGCAGACCACCAGCACGGTGACGCTCGAGGTGCTGAGCTTCAACCGCTCGGCCGACGTGGTCGTCATGCTGATCCTCGGCGGCACGGGCCGCCTGTACGGCGCGATCGTTGGCGCGATCATCTTCCTCATCGCCCGCGACCAGCTCGCCGGCGTGAACCCCCAATACTGGTACTTCTGGATTGGCCTTCTGCTGATGGTAGTCGTTCTGTTCATGCCCAAGGGCATCCTCGGCTTCGTCAGCCGTCTGGCCGGAAGGCGCGACTAATGGCTGAAACCAAACCGATAGTCCTGCAGACTGAGGCGCTGACGAAGAATTTCGGCGCGCTTCAGGTCACCCGCAGCGTCTCGCTGAAACTTCCGCACGGCTGCCGCCACGCCCTGATCGGGCCGAACGGCGCCGGCAAGACCACGCTGATCAACCTGATCACCGGCCAGCTCAAGCCGGATTCGGGCCGCATCATCCTGGATGGCAACGACATCACCGATGCTCCGGTCGCGGCGCGCGTGCGTAAGGGCCTGACCCGCACGTTCCAGATCAACACGCTGTTCCCGGACCTCACGCCGCTTGAGGCAGTAACGCTCGCCGTATGCGAGCGCCAGAAGGTGACGGGCCAGTTCTGGCGCGGGCTGTCAGCGCAGCAGGAAGCAATCGACGAGGCCTACGACATCCTCGAAAAGCTGAAGCTCGGCGACGTTGCCACCCGTACGACCCGCACCCTCGCCTACGGTCGCCAGCGCCTGCTGGAGATCGCGCTCGCGCTTGCGACGCGCCCGAAGGTGCTGCTGCTCGACGAGCCGGCAGCGGGCGTTCCGAAGGACGAGAGCCAGATGCTCTTCTCCGTCATCTCCTCACTCCCCGAAGACATGTCGATCCTGTTCATCGAGCATGACATGGACATCGTCTTCCGCTTCGCCTCGCGCATCGTGGTGCTCGTCGCCGGTGGCCTGCTCGTCGAGGACACACCGGACGCCGTGCGTTCGGACGAGCGCGTACGTGAGGTTTATCTCGGGCAGGCACATCATGGCTGAGGCACTTCTTGAATTTCGTGACGTGCGCGCCGGATACGGCGAGGCCGTCGTCCTCGACAACGTCTCCTTCTCGCTTGCCGAGGGCGGCAGCATGACCGTGCTTGGCCGCAACGGCGTCGGCAAGACCACCCTGTTCCTGACGGCAATGGGCTTCGTGCGCGTCGCGCGCGGTTCCGTCTCCTACAAGGGACAGGACATCTCGCGTGTTGCCTCGTACAAGCGGGCTCGGCTAGGCGTCGGCTGGGTGCCGCAGGAGCGCGACATCTTCCCGTCGCTGACCGTCGAGGAGAACCTAACGGTGGCAGCGCGTCCGGGCCGCTGGGACCTCAACGCGGTCTATGGCCTCTTCCCTCGGCTGAAGGAACGGCGCACAAACATGGGCAACCAGCTGTCGGGCGGCGAGCAGCAGATGCTGACGATCGCCCGCACGCTGATGACCAATCCGGGCGTGCTGCTGCTCGATGAGCCGCTCGAGGGCCTCGCCCCCATCATCGTCGAGGAGCTGACGGCTGCGATTCGCAAGATGTCGGAAGCCGAGGGCATGGGACTGATGCTGGTCGAGCAGCACGCCGAGGTTGCGCTGGGACTGACGAAGGACGCGATCATCATCGAGCGCGGCAGCATTGCGCACGCAGCGCCCTCCGCGGAACTGCTCCAGGACCGCGCGACGCTCGATCGCTATCTTGGCCTCAAGCTCGGGGCGGGATAAAAGCTCGATCAGACTGGCTGATGTGAAAAAAAGCCCTTGCTTCCCCGACGCCAAGAACCTAAGGAAGCCACGGCTCACAGCGGCCCGGAGTGTAGCGCAGCCTGGTAGCGCACCTGATTTGGGATCAGGGGGTCGCAGGTTCGAATCCTGCCACTCCGACCATCGATTTTCACGAGGTTTCCATGTCCGCTCGTATCTACAGCCCAGCCAAGACAGCAATGCAGTCCGGCAAGGCTAAGACGGGTCACTGGGTTCTCGAGTTTGAGCCGGAGCAGCCGCGCAAGATCGATCCTCTCATGGGCTACACCACTTCGGGTGACATGAAGAGCCAGATCCGGCTGACTTTCGCGACGAAGGAAGAAGCGATCGCCTACGCTCAGCGCAACGGCATTGCCTTCCGCGTCCAGGAACCGAAGGAACCCCGCCGCCGGCAGATGGCATACGCGGAAAACTTCCGCCACGATCGCAAGATGCCCTGGACCCACTAAGGTCCAGGCGGCTTGCGAGGGTCCCGTAGCTCAGCTGGATAGAGCACCGGCCTTCTAAGCCGATGGTCGCAGGTTCGAATCCTGCCGGGATCGCCACCTTCTCAAGGTCTTAGCGCGCCGCCCGGCGAACAGGTCTTCTTCCCCCTCAGATGAAGCTTGCATAGGCTACCCGCCTAGTGACGGGCGGCAGCAGGATTCTCGGGAAGTAGCCCGCAGAAAGCGAGCCTCATTCTGCTGAAACGTTGACCTTCCCTCTCGGATCACGCCTCAGGATCCAGCACATCGGCAACTTTGTCCCGCTGTCGCGCCGGCAGCAGCGTCATCGTCAGGATGAAGGCTGACAGGAAGAAGCACACCGTGTTGGTGAGGATGATCGGCCATTCAACGCGCAGGATGCCGAAGACGGTCCACAGCGCAAAACCTGCCACCGTCACCGAATACATGCGCCGGGAGATCGCGTGCGTGTCGCGCGTCTTGATCACCTTCCAGGCCTGAGGAACGAAGCTCGTCATCGAGCAAAGAGAGGCGAGGTAGCCAATCGCGAGGGTCAGATCCATGCGGTAGCCTCCGGGGCACTTGGGCGCACAAGGACCTTACGCAGCCGTCGCAGGCTGATTCTCATCTGCTTCATCTGGGTCATATTCGGCGAACCGGCCTGTCGCGCCGTTGTTCCCCTTGAACGTGCGGTTCATCCGCATCAACTTCTTTCCGCATCCTGCGGAACCACCCCCGCCCTCCGAATGTTGCTGTGCGGATTGCACCAAACGCAGGACATGATGACCCACGGGCGCGCCATCCTCCCCCACCTCGAAGTTCTGGGCTACAGTCTGACGCTGAAGGACCGAAGCGGTTTCATCGGCGACCGCGCGAGCAACCGCGCCTTCTTCTCGATCCTCGACGAACTGCGTGAACCGCTTTGCGAGGCGGGAACCGACCCGTTCGACAACAGGGCGACGGAGGACCTGACCCTCAACGATATCGACGCCGCATGGGACGCAGGTGACGTGTTCGCGGCTGGCGTGGTGTTTTCGGCGGTGGAAGAGTTTGCGCAGCGTCTGGCGCGCGTCGTGCGTGCCTACCGCCTGGCTGACGAGCACTGGGCCAAGGTCGGACGCATCGCGGTCGGCGGCGGCTTGCGCGATAGCCGCATTGGCGAGATTGCCATTGGCCGCACCACCGCCATCCTGCGGTTCGAGGGGATCACCGTCGATCTCGTGCCGATCACACAGGACCCGGACGAGGCCGCATTGCTCGGGGGACTGCGCCTCATCGAGGAAGAAAAGCTGCATGGCTTCTCGCAGATGCTCGCCGTCGATATCGGCGGCTCGAGCATTCGCGCCGGCCTGATCGAGTTTTCACCGAAGGCCCCGCACGATCTGTCCGAAGCCGCGGTTATTGCGCTCGACCAGTGGAAGTATGCGGAAGAGGACGAGGAGCCGAGCTGCGACGCGGCGGTCGAGCGTCTTGCGCAGATGCTGGGCGAGCTGAAGGCGAAAGCTGGCAAGAAGCTTGCCCCCTACCTCACCCTCGCCTGCCCCGGCTGTATTCTCGATGACGGAGGCATCCGCGACGGCGCACAGAACCTGCCGGGCGACTGGGAAGCCGATGACTTCCGCCTGCCGGAAGCACTCGCCGCGCATCTGGGCGTCGAGTTCGAAATCGTCATGCACAACGATGCGGTCGTGCAGGGACTGAGCGAAGCCGACCAGATGCAAGAAAATAACTGCTGGGCCGTCATTACGATCGGGACCGGGCTTGGCAACGCCGTCTACCGCAACCGGGACGCTTAGCCTGCTCGTCCACTCCAGTAATGTATGCTTCTGCCCCCCCTCCGATCTCAAACAATCGGGAGTTCGGCCTATTCTATCGGCGCGACGKTATCCGCTACGGCGGCTCCGCGTTCGCCCATCGGCCGATCGGGACCGTGCGTCGTGTCGATAGCGGTCTGATGTTCCAGCTCGGCATTAAGCTCCGCGCCGACGAGCAAGATGATGACGGAGATCCACGTCCAGATCATGAAACCGATCACGGCGCCCAGCGAGCCATAGGTCGCGTTATAGTTGGCGAAGTTCTCCAGGTACCAAGAGAAGCCGATCGACACGACGAGCCAGAAGATGGCTGCAAGTGCCGAGCCCCAACTCACCCACCGCCATTTGGCCTTCCTGCGGCTCGGCGCCCAGCGGTAGATGAGCGAGAAGACGAGCGCCACCGCCACCAGCATCAGCGGCCAGCGCAGGATTCGGATCAGAAGTTCGGTGATGCCTTGGAGATGAAGAAAAGCAAGCACCGCCGGCACGACGCCGATCAGGATGATGAAGAAGATCGCCGCAACCAATCCACCGAGCGTGAACGCCAGCGACATCAGGTTGTACTTGATGAAGCCGCGCTTCTCATCCTCCTCGTAGACCACGTTCATCGCGTCGAAGATTGCCTTCATGCCGCTGTTGGCGCTCCACAGCGCGACGAGCAGACCGAAGATGAAACCGAAGCTGAGTGCGCCCGCATCCTGCCGCGCCAGTGACTGCAACTGCGTTTCGATGAGGTCGGCGCCGTCCGCTGGAAGAACGCCGTCCAAAACGTCGAGATGCTCTGCGACGGTCAGCGGGTCAGCGACAAAGCCGTAGATCGAGACGAAGGCCGCGAGCGCGGGAAAGAGCGCGAGAAGCAGGTAGAAGGTCACACCCGCCGCGGTCAGCATGATCCGGTCCTGAGAGACCTCACTTACTACCCGTTTGATGACCGACCACCAGCCTCTGACCGGTATCGCTCCGGGGCTGTGGGCATCGCGCCCATGCGCGTCGCGTTCAAGGGAAGCGTCAGAGACCATCTATTACTCCGGCAGCAGGATCTTGTTATGGCTGGCGCGCTTCACGCCGCAACGATGATCACGGCCAGCACCACCAGCGCAAACGCGATTGCAGCCGCCAGGATCCATGTCTGCCGCTGGCGCTTCTCCCGAGCGGCTCTTTCCGGTTCAAACATGCGCATCGCAGTGGCATCGGTGCCGTGGTGATCCGACCGGTCTGGATTGTATTGGGCAGCGCGATCGAGCCGCACACTCTCTTCATCGAGGGGTGTGCCACCCGCCTCACCGTCGGTTTCCATCGGGGCTGCTGCCGGGTCGAAACCCGGCTTCTTGTCGCCGCTCCTGCCGCGCTGGATGTCGCCGCGAATGTTCGCTGCCGTTTCTCTTTCGGATGAAGTCATGACTCTTTCCTTTTTGAGACCGAGCAAGCGGAAGATGTTTTTGTTCCCGCACCTTGCGACAGGGCGTCGTAGGAAGATTGTCCCCACGGGGTATCCGCGCCGCGACTTTTGCGGCATTGTGGCCCCCGAGAGGGAGGCTGCGAATGGAATTGCCCCGACTGACGGACCGGCCGGCCCTGAGCCATCTCAGGCTCGCGACCGGAGAACTTCATCGGCGCCTTGAAGATCGGTTTGACGCGGTAATGGCGCTTGGTGATCCGGACCGACGGCCGCAGATCGTCGCCCGCTATCAGAGGCTCTACAGTGGAGCCTTTCAGACCCTCATGCCGTGGCTGTCGAGCATCGCGGGCCTGGAAATGGAGCGGCGCGCGGCGCTGCGCTGGCCTGAAGGATTTATAGGGCAGGAAGCAGAAAGTCCCTTCCCGAAGCCGGCCAATACCCACGAGGCGCTTGGGCTGCTCTATGTCATCGAGGGATCGACACTTGGGGGGCGGCTGATCCTGAAGGCGCTAGCGCGAAAGGGGATCATCGATCGGTCGCTGTCCTTCCTCGACCCGTATGGCAATGACTCGGCGCGCATGTGGCGCGCGGTGCTCACGGTCATCGAGCATGAGGGCCAGACCGGCCCAGCAGAACTTGAGAGCATCTGCCGCGGCGGCGTTCGCGGCTTCACCCATGCGGAAAACACGCTGTGCGGAGATGCGCATGAACTTCCAGTCGCCTGACCTCACAAGCTGCGACCGCGAGCCGATCCACATCCCGGGCTCGATCCAGCCGCATGGCGTCATGCTGGTATGCAATGCGGCTTCGGGCCGGATCGCGCACGTCGCAGGGGACGTAGAAGGCAAGCTCGGCATTACGGAATGGGCAGACGCGCAACTTGCCGATCTTCTCGGGGCAGATGTCGCAGCGTCTATCATGAACCCGGGCGAGCTTTTGCCGCGCAGCATCAGGCCACCGCACGCGGCCGATGCGTTCGATGTCAGCGTCGCCCGGCAAGAAGGCGAGTTACTTATCGAACTGGAGCCGGCCGGCCCTACGCAAGAGCTTTCGACGCTTCTTCCCCGGCTGGAGGCCGCCGTTCAGGCGTTTGACAGCGCTCGCGACCTGACCGCGCTCGCGCGCGCTGCTGCGCAGGAGTTCCGGCGCCTGACCGGCTATGACCGGGTGATGGTGTACCGCTTCCTCGATGATGCCGCCGGACGCGTCATCGCGGAGGCCTCCGGCCCTGGAGCTGACTCGTTCCTCAACCACCATTTCCCGGCGAGCGACATCCCAGTACAGGCGCGCGCCCTCTACGTGCAGAACCTCGTCCGCGTCATTCCGCAGGTGGACTACGTGCCGGCGCCGCTGCGCCCCGCCCGTCCGCTTGAAAATCCGCTCGACATGAGCGACTGCGTGCTCCGCAGCGTCTCGCCCATCCACCTGCAATATCTCAGGAACATGGGCGTGGCCGCCTCCGCATCGTTCTCGATCGTCATAGACGGCGCGCTGTGGGGGCTGATCGCCTGCCACAATTTTTCGCCGCTGCAGATTCCGCTCGATGTACGATCGGGCTGCCGCGCGCTGGCGGTCAGCCTGGCGCGGCAAATCAAGGCGCGGAACAACACCGACACTTATCGCGAGCGTGTTCGCCTTCGTACCTTCGAGGACCGCATCGTCGAAATCCTCAGCCGCGAGGGCGCGATCGACGTCGCGCTGTCGAAACATCTGCGCGAAGTACAGAAGATGCTCGACGCTGATGGTGTTGCCGTCATCCGCGGCGGGGCTGTCGTTCGGGAGGGGGCCTGCCCCGGCGAAGAAGACGTGCGGATCCTGGCTGACTGGGTGGTGCGCAAGGATGGAGATCCGATATTCGCGACCCACGAACTTGAGGCGCGATCGCTCCTTTCGCCCGAAGCCGTTCCGCTCTCCGCCGGGTTGCTGGCAATGAAGCTGTCGTCCGAGCCATGGATCGTCATGTGGTTTCGTGCCGAAATCCTTGAGGAGATCAACTGGGCCGGCAATCCGCACAAGGCTGCAAACCTCGACAGCGACGGCAATCTGCGGCCGCGCGCAAGCTTCGAAGCATGGAGCGAGACGATCCGCGGCAAGGCGCGGCGCTGGAGCCTGCCGGAAATCGAGGCGGCCGAGCGGCTGTCTGTCGCGATCCGCAGCGTCTGGCAGACGCGGCAGATCCGCGATCTCAACAAGGAGCTCGTCGCTCTCCTTGAGCAGAAGGACACTTTGCTGAAGCAACGTGAATTCCTGCTCGGTGAGGTCAACCATCGCGTCCAGAACAGCCTGGCGCTGGTTGCAAGCTTTCTGTCGCTGCAGTCGCGCGAGACGGAGGAGCCGTCGACCCGGGCTGCACTCGAGGAGGCCCGACGGCGTATATCGGCCGTCTCCCTCGTCCATCGCCGCCTCTATGGCGCCAATTCGATCCGCACGGTCGAGGGCGCGCGCTATCTCGATGAACTTCTGGAGGATCTGCTGGCCGCCTCAGGCGAAGAATGGAAACAGCAGATAACGCGCGACTTCGACCCGGTGCTTTTGCCGAATGACCGGGCGATCAGCCTCGGCCTCATCGTCACCGAGCTTTTCATCAACGCGCAAAAATACGCCTACGGCGGCGCGGCAGGACCGTTGCACGTGGCGATGAAGGAGAGCGGCAGCAGGGTGATCGTCAGCGTCGGCGACCACGGTGCCGGTCGCGGCACGACGCGCACCGGTTTTGGCTCGCGTATGCTGGATGTTCTGGTCAGCCAGCTCGCCGGCACGCTCAACTACAGCGACAATCAACCCGGCACGCTGGCGACGCTGACCGCGCCGATCGATCCGATGGGGACAGGCGCCTAGTCAGAGCGCTTGTCTTCCCGCACTTTCAGTGGCATCGCAGGGGCCGACTGTTACGGAATTGCGCCTTGACCAACATAACGCCTGCGAACTCCATCCCCGTATCTTGGCTGCAGCCTCTGCCTGAAGGCTACATGATCCCGATATGGCGCTGGATCCTGTTGCCGGCAACGGCGCTGATGCTGAAGCGCCAGAAAGGCGTGTGGCGAAATGGGACGCTGCATCTCGACAGCGACAAGCTGCGCTTCGAACAGGCACGGCTGGTTAAGTCTGCTCAGGGCGCCCCGGGCTGGTCGATTCCGCTTGGCGACATCGCCGGCATTTCGTTCACGCCGGGTACGTTATCCGAGCGGCTGGAGCTTTCGACGAAAGATACCCAAGTTCGGTTCATGACGGTGCGCGCGGAACAGTTTGTCCAGCGGCTCAAGGCGGCTGTTGCAGCGGCCTGAGGCGCTGCCGGCAAGCACCCACGCGGCAGTTCCTTGCTACCGTCTGGGAGAACCTAGCAAGACTAAAGAAAGTATTTGCCGCCCATCACCATAGGTAAAATGTTTCCTGGGCCTATATTGGCTGTTGCCACTTGGCGAACTGCGATGATTGCGCTTTAGTGACAGCGGGGTCCCCTTGGGAGGAAGGGGGTGGAGGAAACGGTTTGGCTACGGACATTCTCATTGCAGAAGACGAGCCGAGCATCCTAGAGGCGCTGAGTTTCGTCCTGCAGAGAGCAGGCTGGTCGGTTCATTCCGTGACGGACGGAGAAGCCGTCATGGAGGCTGTCCTTGTGACTCAACCGCGCGTGCTGGTGCTCGATGTCATGCTGCCCAAACGGTCTGGCTTCGACGTGCTGAAGCAGATCCGGGCAAATCCGCAAACGCAAAACCTGCCAGTACTTGTCCTGACGGCAAAGGGGCAGCAGCAGGACCGACGAATCGCAGAGGAACTGGGGGCGGACATGTTCGTCACCAAGCCCTATTCCAATGCCGACGTCGTGGACGCGGTCCGCACCCTGCTCGATGTGCCGACGGCACTGGCAGGCCCATAACGCCAGGGACGCGAATCGATGACACGCCGGAAGCTCATCGCCGCTGCGCTGTTCTTCACGCTTTTCGGCGTCATCGCGCTGCTGCCACCGCTGGTGCTGCTGTTCCGCTTTGACGCGCGGATCGGCGGCGTGCCGGTGGAGACGGTCTATGTCTTTGTCCTTTGGGCGATCCTGGTGATCGGCGCGCGCTGGTTCAGCCGCGTCCTGCCGGATGACGACCAGCTGCTGCGGCACACCCAGGACCGCGAGCCATGACGCTCACCGCCGATTTCGTCATCGCCACTGCGGTCGCCTATGTCGGCCTCCTGTTCCTGGTGGCGTTCCTCGGCGACCGGCACACGCGCAACCGCCAGGGCGGGTTCCTGCGCTCGCCCTTCGTCTACACGCTGTCGATCTCCGTCTACTGCACCAGCTGGACGTTTTACGGCGCGGTCGGTACCGCCGCGCGCACCGGCCTTGAGTTCACGACAATCTATCTGGGCCCCACGCTGGTCTTCATCGGCTGGTGGTTCATCCTGCGCCGGCTGGTGCGCATCAGCCATGACCAGCGCATCACCTCGATCGCCGACCTTCTTTCGTCGCGCTTCGGCAAATCGAGCCCGCTCGGCGTGCTGGTGACGATCCTCGCTGTCATCGCCATCGCCCCCTACATCGCCCTGCAGCTCAAGGCGGTTACTTCGTCGATCCAGGCCATCGCGGGGTCGTCCGAATACGGCCACGGCAGCATCGAAGGCTGGGACGAAGTTGGCCTCGCCTTTGGTGTGGCCGCCGGCATGGCGCTGTTCACGATCCTGTTCGGCACGCGCAATGTCGACGCCAAGGAGCAGCACCACGGGGTCGTCGCGGCGATTGCGCTAGAGGCGGTCGTCAAGCTCACCGCGCTCATCGCCGTCGGCGTCTTTGTCCTCTATGCGGGCGGCGGGCTGGAAAACATCTTCACCCGCGCCGCCGAACAGGGGCTCAACATCCACGCCACCGAAACGTTCGGTGACCGCTGGATAGCCACCATGCTGCTGGCGGCTTCCGCAATCATCTGTCTGCCGCGCCAGTTCCAGGTCACGGTCGTCGAGAATTCTGACGAAAGCCACCTGCGCACCGCCAGCTGGGCGTTCCCAGCCTACATGCTGGCGATGAGCCTGTTCATCGTGCCGATCGCCCTCTATGGCCTGACAACGATGCCCGAGGGCTCCAACCCCGACATGTTTACGCTGACGCTGCCGCTGGCAGCCGGGCAGGAAGGGCTGGCGCTGTTTGCCTTCATCGGCGGCTTCTCGTCGGCGACGTCGATGATCATCCTTGAATCCATCGCCCTGTCGATCATGGTGTCCAACCATATCGTCGTGCCGGTGATGTTGCGCTTCAGCGCCGACGACAGCCCCGGCGACGGGCTCGGCGTGCGCCGCCTGATCCTCAACGCGCGGCGGTTGTCGATCCTGCTGATCCTGTTCCTCGGCTTCAGTTATTTCTCGCTTACCCGCACGTCCGATGCGCTGGCGCCGATCGGCCTGATCTCGTTCGCCGGCGTCGCGCAGTTCCTGCCGGCCATCCTCGCCGCGCTGTTCTGGCGCGACGCGTCGACCAAGGCGGCAGTGGCGGGCGTGACGATCGGCTTCATTGTGTGGTTCTGGTCGAGCTTCCTGCCGTCCTTCGCCTCCTCGTCGCCGATGGTCGCCGAGATCATGCAGAACGGCCCCGCCGGCCTCACCTGGCTGCGCCCGCAAGCGTTGTTCGGCCTCGACCGGCTCGATCCCCTCGCACACGCGGTGTTCTGGAGCCTGTTCCTCAACACGACGGTGCTGATCGTCGGCTCGCTCATCACCAGCCAGTCGGCGCTGGAGCACGTGCAGGCAGCGATCTTCCTCAATGTCGCCCGTCATGGCTCCGGCGAGCCGAACCCGCTCCGCGGCTCGGCCACCGCGGACGACCTATTCCTCGTCGCGCGGCGCGTGCTTGGTCACCAGCGCGCTTTTGACCTTTTCCGGGAGGAAGCGCGACAGACGGGGACGGCCTGGACCAGCATCGAACCGAGCCCGAACTTCATCCACCGCCTCGAACGCGAGCTCGCAGGCTCGATTGGCGCGGCCTCCGCGCACGTGATGCTGTCCAAGGTGGTTTCCGGTGGTGTCATCTCGCTGGAAGAAGTGATGCAGATGGCCGACGAGACGCAGCAGGCGATCGAGCATTCGCAGGCGCTGGAACGCGCCTCTGCGCAGCTACGTGCCACCGCTGAAAAGCTCGAAGTCGCGAACCGGCAACTGCGGCTGGTCGACCAGCAGAAGGACGAGTTCTTGAGTCAGGTGAGCCATGAGGTGCGCACGCCGATGACGGCGATCCGCGCCTTCTCGGAAATCCTGCTCTCGGAAGACGAACTTGACCAGGCCGCCAGCCGGAAGTTCATTTCCACGATCCACAAGGAGAGCCTGCGCCTCACCTCGCTGCTCGACGAAATCCTCGACCTGTCGGCGCTGGAACGCGGCGAGCGGGTGTGGGAAAGCCGGCCGATCAATGCCGAAGAGACACTCGATCAGGCGATGCGCGTGTGCGACGCCCTCGCCCGCCAGAACCGGACACGGATGGTGAGTGGCCCCCGCGCCAGTGTGGCCATCGTCTCGGCAGACGCCGACCGCCTCAGCCAGGTGCTGATCAACCTGATTTCCAATGCGATCAAGTACAACGACGCGGAGAATCCGGAGGTGGTGATCCGCTCCAGGATCGACGGCGAACAATACATCATCGAAGTGGCTGACAACGGATCCGGCATTCCGGAGGAGGAGCGCGGCCGCATCTTCGATAAGTTCTACCGCGGCCGAAATGGCGAGGCGACGTCCTACGCGGGTGCCGGCCTCGGCCTGCCGATCAGCCAGCAGATCATTGCGCGCATGCGTGGCACGCTCGAACTGGTGCCGAAAACGACCGTCGGCGCATGTTTCCGCGCCACCCTGCCACTAGCAGAGCATGAGAAGCCATCAGAGCCGGAAGAGGAAGCGCGCAAGCCAGCTTCAGAGCGCCTGCGGACAAGCGCCTGAACCTAGACGTCGAGATTGGTCTGGCCGCCGTCCCACTGCGCGACGATTTCGGCAGCCAGCGCACGGCTGACGCGGCACTTGCGCTCAAGCGCGACACGGTCGAGGCGGGCCACTGCTTCCATCGCGGCCGACAGCGATCGCTCGATGCGGCGGACGAGGAACTGAACGACATGCCGTTCGACCTCTACCTGCCGGTCTGCAAAAAGCTTCGTCACCACCGCCATCATCAGCATGTCGTCCGGCTCGTGGATCTCCACGGTCGTCACCGCCTTCAGGCGGGAGGCAAGGTCCGGCAGCCTGACGCCCCAGGCCTGTGGAAAGCGGCGCGAGACGATCAGCAGACTGGTCCCGTTCTGTCGGACAGCATTGATCAGGTGGAACATCCCGACCTCATCGAGCGGGGCGCTGTCGAGGTCGTCGACCAGCACCGGTCCCCGCTCGGCAGCCTCGACGCCCTCCTCGCCGATCCGGTCGGGGCTGATGGCCTGCGCTCCCGAGACCTCGCGCCAAATGGCGGCAAGGTGCGTCTTGCCTGATCCGGGCGGCCCGGCAAGCACGACGACGGGCGCTGGCCAGTCGGGCCAGCGGTCAATCAGAGCGACAGCCTGTTCGTTCGATGGCCCCACCACGAGGTCATCGCGATTGTGTGCGGCGTCCAGAACGAGATCCAGAGGAAGTTGTAATGGCTTTTGCACGACAAGTTGGCTCTTAGTTTTCGCGCGCCACGCCGTGACCGCGATACATGGGCGATTCCAGGTAGCGCCTTAGCATGAAACGAACGATCACACCGACCGCAGCCGCGGCTGGTACCGCTATCAACAGGCCCACGAAGCCAAAAAGTGCACCGAAGGCCACCAGCGCGAACATCAGCCAGACCGGGTGAAGGCCAACACTCTTTCCGACCAGGTTGGGCTGCAGGATGTTACCCTCGAAGAACTGGCCCGCAAAGAAGACCACGGCGACCGCCACGATCCACTGCCACTCCGGCCAGAACTGCACGGCGGCGACGCCGAGCGACAGCACCAGGCCGATGAGAGAGCCCACATACGGAATGAAACTGATAAGGCCGGCAAACAGTCCGATCAGCAGGCCGAAGTTGAGGCCAACCAGTGTCAGCCCGAGCGCATAGAAGGCACCCAAGATGAGGCAGACGGTGCCCTGCCCGCGCACGAAGCCTGCGACCGCCGTGTCGATCTCGAGGGCCAACTCGCGCACAGTGTGCAGGTGATCGCGCGGCACCCAGCTATCGACGCGAGCCACCATCTTGTCCCAGTCGATCAGCATGTAGAAGGCAACAACCGGCGTGATCACGAACAAGCCGGCAATGTCGATCAGCGTCTTGCCGGAGCTCCAGATCGAGCCGAACAGCGTGCTGACAAAGCCCGTGCCCTGGTTGAGTAAAGAGTTGATGCCATCGCGCAGCGATGCCGGGTTTACCCCGAGGCGCTCGCTCAGCCACTCCGCGTCGAAGCTGGTCACCAGTGTCTGGAGGCTGGACAGATACTCCGGCAGCTTGGCGAGGAAGTCGGTGAGCTGGGTGACGAGGATCGGAATGACCAGCATCAGCCCCAGCACCAGCAGGATCAGGAACATCACCAGGATAACGATCGCCGAGGCGATGCGCGACAAGCCCCAGCGCTCCAGCCGGTCCGCCACCGGGTCGAGGAAGTAGGCCAGGATCATGCCGGCGAAGAACGGCAGCAGGACTGACGAGAAGATGTATAGAAAGCCGATGAAGATCGTTGCAGCGACCAGCCAGAAGATGACCTGACGGCGCCAGGCCGACGCCACCATTGCTTCCGCCATCTGGTTTTCGATGTCACCGTTGCGATTGTTCATGGTGACCCATGTGCCTCAGCCATTGCACGAGATAGGCCGCTGCGGAAGCGACGGTCAAGAGGCCGCAGACAATGACAAGGCCGAGGCGCAGTGGGCCAAAGGCGGTTTCGAAGCCAAGCTCAGCCAGCACCACGATCGCCAGTACGATCTGGGCAGCGGTGTTTGCCTTGGAAACCATCAGCGGCTTCACGTCGACGGGCTGGCCCATGACGCTGGACAGCAGCACGGCGGCGATGATCAGCGCATCGCGCGAGACGACCACGATGACGAACCACAGCGGCAGCTCCTTCATCAGGCCGAGGGCAAGGAAGACAGTCACCAGCAGGATCTTGTCGGCCATCGGGTCGAGATAGGCGCCAAGTTCGGTGCGCTGGTTGAAGTGCCGCGCGACGAAGCCATCGATTGCATCAGACAGGCCGGCGGTGACGAAAAAGATCAACGCCCAGACGACGTTGTCGCTGGCCAGCGCCCAGACCACCGCCGGCACCAGCAGGAAACGAAACACCGTGATCAGATTGGCTATGGTCAAACTGGCAACTGGCTCCTCGCGCGGCGGGGTCGCGATGGCATGTACATGAGGTGGTAGCCAATATGGATCAAGTGCGGCCCACGGTGGCCGCTTTCCACGGCTTTCACCCGCCACGCGACACAGCCGACGCTTGCGGCAGCGGGTGGATCATGCGAAGAGCCCGCATCGGCAATACCATCAAGGTGGACGCGCCATGAGCGACGAGAATAACGGCCTCACCTACAGCCAGGCAGGCGTCGACATCGACGCAGGAAACGAGCTGGTCGAGAAGATCAAGCCAATGGTCCGGTCGACGAGACGGCCGGGTGCGGATGGCGAAATCGGCGGATTCGGCGGCCTGTTCGACCTGCGGGCAGCAGGTTTCAACGATCCGGTTCTCGTGGCTGCGAATGATGGCGTCGGCACCAAGCTGAAAGTGGCGATCGAGGCCAACAAGCACGACACCGTCGGCATCGACCTCGTCGCCATGTGCGTCAACGACCTCGTCGTCCAGGGCGCAGAGCCGCTGTTCTTTCTCGACTATTTTGCGACCGGCAAGCTCGACCCCGAGCAGGGCGCATCGATCGTCGGCGGCATCGCGGAAGGCTGCCGCCAGGCTGGTTGCGCGCTGATCGGCGGCGAGACGGCCGAAATGCCGGGTATGTACTCGGAAGGCGACTATGACCTCGCCGGCTTCGCGGTGGGCGCGGCAGAGCGCGGCGCACTGCTGCCGACCAACGACATCGTCGAGGGCGACGTGCTGCTCGGCCTCGCCTCCTCGGGGGTCCACTCGAACGGCTTCTCGCTCGTGCGCCGCATCGTCGAGCGCTCCGGCCTTTCGTGGAACGACCCTGCCCCGTTCGACAAGCACAAGACGCTCGGCGAGGCGCTGCTGACGCCGACGCGCATCTATGTGAAGTCGATCCTGCAGGCGATCCGCTCGACCCACGGTATCAAGGCGCTGGCGCACATCACCGGCGGCGGCTTCCCCGAAAACATGCCTCGCGTGCTGCCGAAGGACTATGCCGCGGAACTCGATCTCGAGGCAATCAGTGTCCCGAAGGTGTTCTCCTGGCTTGCCAGCACCGGCGGTGTCGCGCACCATGAGATGATGCGCACGTTCAACTGCGGCATCGGCATGGTTCTCGTCGTGGCAGCCGGCCAGGCGGCACAGGTTGCCGCCGTGCTGACGCAGGCCGGCGAGACCGTCACGACCATCGGCCGGATCCTTCCGCGCCGTGATGCCGGCGTCGTCTACCGGGGAGAAATCGGGCTTTGACCACGCAGAAAAAACGCGTTGCGGTTCTCATTTCAGGGCGCGGCTCCAACATGCTGGCCCTGCTCGAGGCTGCAGGCGATCCGAACTACCCGGCGGAGATCGTCGGCGTGATTTCGGATAATCCGGACGCAAAGGGGCTCGCCATCGCGTCCGCGCATGGCATTTCGACGGCTGCCTTCCCGCGCCGCGACTATCCAAGCAAGGAAGCGCACGACGCGGCGATTGACGCTGAGCTCGAGCGCCTTGAGGCGGACATTGTCTGCCTCGCCGGATACATGCGGCTGCTCACGCCGGGCTTTGCGCGCAAGTGGGCAGGCAAGATGGTGAACATCCATCCGTCGCTGCTGCCGCTATTCAAGGGCCTCGACACGCACAACCGCGCCATCGAGAGCGGCATGCGCGTGCATGGCTGCTCGATCCACTTCGTCACGCCCGAGCTGGATGACGGCCCGGTGATCGCGCAGGCAGTCGTCCCAATCCTGCCGACCGACAACGCGGACAGCCTCGCGGCGCGCGTGCTGACCGTCGAGCACAAGCTCTATCCGCTGGCCGTGAGGCTGCTTGCTCTCGGCAAGGCGCGGATGGAGAACGACAAGGCGGTCCTGACGGGCGTTGCGGCCGAAGGCGCGCTGATGTCTCCGGGTTCAGCCCCGGACGACGTCGACATCGAAAGCCTAGCGCGGATGACGCCGTAAAGTTTCAAAGGAGCGGTCCCCGGACTGCTCCTTTTTCGTTTCAGCCGCTCACAAGGCTGATGGCCGGTTCTTCCAGCTCGGCCGCCACATCCAGCGCACGCACCCAGACCCGGTTGTCGTGGAAGGCCGCACCGCCACAAGGTGCAGCCGCATCCGCGCCGGTAAGCACGTTGATACCCTCCCCGCGCTCGTGGGCCGAGTTCGGCCAGATGCCTTCCGCAATCACGACGCCGCGCTTGACGCCGTCGAACAGCTTCGCATGCAGCACGACTTCTCCGCGCGTGTTGCCGATCTCGACGCGCGCGCCGTCGGCAATACGGAGCCGGGCCGCGTCCTCCGGGTGAAGCATCAGCTCGGGGCGCCCTTCCCGCTTGAAGGAGCCGGGCGTCTCGGTGAAGGTCGAGTTGAGGAAGGTGCGCGCTGGCGACGTCGCCAGCCGGAACGGATGCTCCTCGTCGGCAACCTCGATCAGGTCGACATGGTCCGGGAACTCCGGCAGCGCCTTAAATGGCCCCTGAAGGCCGATCGAGCGCGGCGGCGTGTTCGGAACCGCGGTGCTCTCCCACTGCGGGCGGAAGCGGAACTTTCCATCGGGATGGCCGAAGCCGTTGATGTAGTGCGCTGTCTCGAATTCCGGCTGGACGTCGACCCAACGGTTTTCCTTCAGCGACTCGTAGGTGCCGTAGTTGTGGCGCCCGAGAATGCGGTCGATGTGCTCGCGCTCGGTGAGGCCGAAGCCCGGCTGATCGGCGACGCCAAGGCGCTTCGCCAGTTCCTCGATGACATAGAGGTTCGTGCGCGGGCCTTCCGGCGGATCGATCAGCTTGGGCCCAAGCACAATGTACTGGTGGCCACCGCCCTTGTAGATGTCGTCGTGCTCCAGGAACATCGTGGCCGGCAGGACGACATCAGCGAGCTTCGCCGTGTCGGTTATGAACTGTTCGTGCACGCAGGTGAAGAGGTCGTCGCGGAGAAAACCCTGTTTCACCAGCCGCTGCTCGGGGCAGACATTGGCGGGATTGGTGTTCTGGATGAGCAATGCCGTCACCGGGGGCCCGCCATGCAGTGCCTCGGAATCGCCGGTGAGCACCCGGCCGATCTGCGACTGGTCGAGATGGCGGACGCGCGGGTCCTTCATCTTGATACCCTCGACCGTCGACAGGTCGAGGCGGTAGATCGCGCCGTTATTGTGGAAGGCGCCGCCGCCCTCGTACTGCCAGCAGCCGGTGACCGCGGCGATTGAAGCCGCCGCATGCATGTTCACCGCGCCGTTACGCTGGCGGGCAAAGCCATAGCCAAGACGGAAGAAGGTGCGCTTGGTCGTTCCGACGAGACGGGCAAAATCTTCGATCTCCTGGACCGACAGGCCGGTTATCGCCGACGCCCATTCCGGGGTGCGGGTGCGCAGATGTGCTTCCAGCCCACGCGGATCGTCGGTGTACTTTTCGAGATACTCCCAGTCGGCGTAGCCATCGCGGAAGAGCACATGCATTACTGCGCAAGCGAGCGCGCCGTCGGTGCCGGGCTTCAAGATCAGGCCCATGTCGGCCTGCTTCATCGTGGCGTTGTCGTAGATGTCGATGACGACAATCTTCGCGCCACGTTCCTTGCGGGCGCGGATGGCATGGGTCATCACGTTGACCTGGGTCGCCACCGCATTGGTGCCCCAGATGACGACGCAGTCCGACTTTGCCATCTCGCGCGGATCAGGGCCAGCAAGCCGACCCGTGCCCATCACGTAGCCGGTCCAGGCGAGGTTGGTGCAGATCGTGCTGAAGAAGCCTGAATACTTCTTCGCGTGCCGCAGCCGATTGATCGAATCGCGCTGCACGAGGCCCATCGTGCCGGCGTAGTAGTAGGGCCAGACGGTTTCGGAGCCGTAGCGAGCCTCCGCCTCGAGAAACTTCTCGGCAACGAGGTCGAGTGCGGCTTCCCAGCTCGCTTCCTTCCAGTTGCCCTCGCCCTTGGCGCCGGCGCGGATCAGCGGCTTCAGCAGCCGGTCGGGATGATGAACCCGCTCGGCATAGCGCGCGACCTTGGCGCAGATGACGCCGGCCGTGTAGTCGTTGCCCTTGGCGCCATGGATGCGACCGATGGTGCGCTTGTCGATGATCTCGACGTCGAGCGCACAGGTCGAAGGGCAGTCATGCGGGCACGCAGAGTGCCCGACGCGGATCTCGGAGGCTATGTTCATCATTGCAAACTAGCGGAATTCGCGGCCACGGAGTAGAGCCAGTCTTGCTCAATCAGGTTTGCACGGAGAGACGATGAACTACCGCCACGCCTATCACGCGGGGAATTTTGCCGACGTGATGAAGCACATCGTGCTCGCCCGCATCCTCGAATATCTGAAGCGCAAGGAAGGTGCGTTCCGCGTCATCGACACGCACGCCGGCATCGGCCTCTATGACCTCACCTCCGAGGAAGCGCAGAAGACCGGCGAATGGCTGGGCGGTATCGGCCCGCTGCTTGAAGCAGATTTGCCGACGGACGTTGCCGAACTTGTCTCGCCGTATCTCGACGCGGTGAGGAGCGTGAACGAGGAAGGTGGCGTGCGCCACTATCCTGGCTCGCCGATGGTAACGCGCTACCTGATGCGCCACATCGACCGGCTCACCGCGATCGAACTGCATCCGCAGGACAGCGCCGCCCTCAAGCAGCGCTTTGCCGGCGATTGTCAGGTGCGGGTGCTGGAGCTCGACGGCTGGCTGGCGCTTGGGGCGCATCTGCCGCCAAAGGAAAGACGCGGCATGGTGCTGGTCGATCCGCCCTTCGAACAGGAGGGCGAGTTCGAGCGGCTCGTCTCCGGACTCGTCAAGGCACACAAGCGCTGGCCGGGCGGCACCTATGCGCTGTGGTATCCGATTAAGAACCGCAAAGCGGTGGCGGCATTCCGGGAAGCACTCAAGGAAACCGGCATCCCGAAAATGCTCGACATAGCCTTCGAGATCCGCAAGCCCGGCGACGAAGCAACCTTCGACGGCAGCGGCATGGTCGTCGTCAATCCGCCTTACGTGCTCGAAGATGAAATGAAGGCCGTTCTTCCGGCATTGACCAAGGTTCTCGCTGAAGAAAACGGCGCCTATGCAGGAGCAACCTGGCTGACGGGCAAGCCTTGATCAGCGCTTGACCGGCGGTAAGTCTATGATCACACTGGCGCACCGCAAAAACGTCGGACGAATCTTCATCAATCGGATCATCACTCGGAGGCCACATATGAACCGTATCGCCAAAATGCTGCTGGCATCGATGCTCGCGGTCGGCGGCGGAAGCGTCAGCGCGTCGGCGGCCGACATGGTGATGGTGAACTATTCGGATCCCGGCATCTGCGCACAGCCGGCGGTGTTGAACCGCATCACCAATCGCTTCTCCTACCAGGTACGGCACGTGCCTAACCTGCCGCAGGTCTCGATCGTCGACTATTACGGCATCGGCGAGAGCCGTCACCTGCCGCGCATCAAGGACGTACGTCCGATCGACCGCCGCTACTGCTTCGCCAAGGCGCAGCTTTCGGATGGCCGCACCCGTGACGTCTGGTACCTGATCGAGAAGCCGCTAGGCTTCGCCGGCATCGGCAGCAACGTCGAATTCTGCGTCTCCGGCTTCGATCGCTGGCACGTCTACGGCGGACGCTGCCGCACCGTCCGCTAAGCGCAGCAATCCATGTCGAGACGCATAGCCACGCTGGCACTTGGGGTTCTCCTGAGTGCCTGCCAGCCTGATTCTGCCGGCAGCCTGCCGCAAGGCGACGGATACGACTTCTTCGTGCTGTCGCTAGCCTGGTCGCCGACCTATTGCGAAATCGAGGGCGACCGGGCAAGCCGCCAGCAATGCGGCAGCCGCGAGAGCTTCGACTTCATCGTCCACGGCCTGTGGCCGCAGTTTGAACGCGGCTGGCCAGAATTCTGCCAGTCGCGCGAGCCATCCCGCGTGCCAAACGATCTCGTCCGCGAAGTGGCCGACATCATGCCGTCGGCAGGTCTCGTAGGACACCAGTGGCGCAAGCACGGTTCCTGCGCGGGCCTCAGCCAGCGCGACTATTTCTCGCTGGTGCGCACCGCCTGGGAGAAAGTGAAGATCCCGCGGGTGTTCGAGGATACCGGCCGCGACCTGACGGTCTCGCCGGTGGAGGTCGAAGATGCCTTCCGCAGTGCCAATCCTTCCCTACCCGCTGATGGCATTGCGGTAACCTGCGAGAACCGGATGATTAGCGAAGTGCGGATCTGCATGACGAAATCGCTGGAATTTCGCTCCTGCACCGAGATAGACGCCAAGGGCTGCAAGATGCCCCGCGCTTCGCTTCCGGCATCTGCACGATAGACAACAATCGGCTCTGCGCTCCAGCGAGCGCTTGTGATCGGATTTCAGGAGAGTTTCATGCCGGTCGTACTTTATTCGCCTTCGTCGCCCTTTAGCGCGAAGGTCCGCATGGCGGCGCTTTGGTGCAAGGTCGATCTCGAGGCGAAGGCGGTCAACACCAGTGAGGAGCCGGAAGAGCTGATCTCGGCAAATCCGCTCGGCAAGATCCCCGTCCTCCTCACCGAGGACAGCGGCGCGATCTTCGACAGCCGCGCCATCACCCAGTACCTCAACCGGATCTCGGGCAACGCCCTCTTCCCGCGCAACGCGGCGAAGCGGCTTGACGCGGAGCGTCTGGAAGCTCTTGCAGACGGCCTGTGCGACTGCCTGCTGGCGCACGTCTACGAGCGCCGCTTCCGTCCGGAGGAAAAGGTGCACCAGCCGTGGCTCGACAAGCAGTGGAGCAAGGCCGTTCGCGTGCTTGACCACCTCAATGAGAACGCTCCGCGCGTGACCTCCAAGACCGACGGCGGCCAGATCGCCCTTCGAATCGCGCTCGGCTATCTCGACCTGCGCTTTGCCGACAGCAACTGGCGTCGCGGCCGGCCGAAGCTTGCTCGCTGGATCAAGCGCTTCGACGAGCGCTTCCCCGAACTGCTCACGGTACTGCCGAAGTGACCCCCTCTTTCAGGTGACCACATGGAAAAAGGCCCGGATTGCTCCGGGCCTTTTTGACTGGAGGTGGTTACGCGAACTCAGAACTTGTAACCAACGCCCAGCGTAACGCGGTGGTTGCTGGAGTCGTACTCGGAGACGGTGCCGCCGAGGTTGAAGTCTTCAGAACCGTAGTCGGTGTAGCGGTATTCGCCGCGGGCGAAGACCTTCTCGGTCAGACGAGCGTCAACACCGGCGCCGACCGTGTAGCCGAGCATGGTGTTCGAGTCGCGGTTGCCAGCGTCGTCGCTGACGCGCAGCTTCTCGGCAGCGCCACCGAAGGTACCGTAGACGAGGACGTCGTCGGTTACAGCCATACCGGCGCGAGCGCGGATCGAGCCGTCGTAGCGCGAACGGGCGCGGACGCCAGCGTTGGAGCCGTCAGCGTCGTTGTAGTTGATGTCGCCCTCAAGACCGTAGACGAACTGGCCGCTCTGGAAGTTGTAGCCGCCGAAGACGCCGCCAAGGAAACCATCGGTCTCGATGTCGTTGCCCGGGGTCTCGACGCTACCGCTGAAGCCGTAGCCGAGCTGAACACCTGCGTAGGGGCCTGCCCAAGTGGCAACCGGGGCCGGCTCGTAAACCGGAGCAGGTGCCGGCGGCTCCTGATAAACAACGTCTGCCGCGAAAGCCGGAACAGCGACCAGAGCTGCAAGGCCGGCCACAGAGGCGAGAGCGAATCTCGAAGTGGTATTCATGTTGGTACTCCTTTGCCGCAAGGAAGCCGTACTCGCGCTTCCCCCTTCGCAGAGCCGCGCCGACCACTGGGAGGTAGCGGCCGTTTGCGTCTGCATGTTTCCTATCTGATGCTTGAATGCGGCGTAACCTGACCTGAAATTGGGTCATTCGCTGGCGGGATTGAGGCAGGATTTTGGCGTTGCGATTCAGCAACAGGTGCGGGCAGCGTCAGCTCTTAAGTGCGGTGATTGTAACCCCGACATACTCGCAGTCGTCGAAGACGTCGGGCTTGCGCGTTTCGACCGTGGCGGCCGCAACTCCCGGTATTGAAAGGACAAATTCCAACACGCGCTGCGCCACGGTCTCCTGCAGCTGGATGTGCGGCTCGTTCTGGAGGCTCCGGATGAAATCGCAGATCGCGTCGTAGTCGACAGTCGACCGTATGCTGTCGCTGGCCCCCGCAGGGCCTGTGTCAACCTCGAGTTCGACGCTGACGAGAAAGCGCTGAGGCGCGGTTTTCTCGTGCGGATGGATGCCGATCGAGAGGCTGATTTCGAGATTGCGGACGACAATCGTCCTTCGGGTAACAATCATTCCTGCACCACAAATGCGACGTCACGCTGGAGCGACATGAGGTGCTGCCCTCCGTCGAGCACGATGATCTCACCATTGATCGACGTCGTGCGCCAGATGAATTCGACTGTTCGAGCTATCTCTTCGGGTGTGGTCCCTGTCCCCGTTAGGCTGTGCCGCCAGCTTTTGCGGAAGTTCTCCTCGCTCTGATTGCCGCTGATGAGGGTCACCCCCGGCGCGATTCCCGCCACGCGCATACGACCGCGATAGTGCATCGCGAGCATATCGACCGCACCCTTCAAAGCGAATTTGGCGAGGCTGTAGCTGAAGAAGTCGGGATTCGGCGCGAAGACCTTGTTGTCGAGCATGTTGACGAGTACCGCCCTTGGACTCGCCACCTTCGCAAACTCGCGCGCGATCACCATTGGTGCGACGAGGTTCACCGCCAGCAGGTCTTTCATCATGGCGGCATCGAATTCGGACGGCGAATCGTACTTGAAGGTCGAGGCGCTGTTGACCAGGAGGTCGATTGGCCCCATCCGCGCCCCGACCCGCTGGACGAGCGCTGCCGCCTGGGCATCGTCGGCAAGGTCGGCCCTGAACGTTTCGGCCCGCGCACCCATCGCGGTCATTTCAGCCGCAAGGGCTTTCGCGTCGGATTCGGACAAGTTGAAGTGGATGGCGACGTTGAAACTCGCAGCAAGGTGGCGCACCATCGCCGCACCCAAGCGGCGCGCGCCGCCCGTCACGAGACAGAGGGGACGTGCTTCATCCTTTGCCGGCAAGTGTGTTCTCCTGGGAAAGCCCCGCGCCACGAGGCGACGCAATTGAGGAATGCACATACTGACGCTATCCCGGCAAGGCTAGCCTATATAAGGATGCATGCCCATATCGGGATCAGCATCAGCTGGATATGAGCCGGAACTTGATGAGTCGCCACCTGAACCAGTCCCCCGACGCACCTGACGACATCCTCGAAGACGACACGGAAGCTGAGGTGCTCGATGAGGGCGCCGAGGCTGCGGTGCCGGCTGTCGACTGGGATGGCGTCAAAGGCGAGCATGAGGGACTAAAAGGGCCGGAGCTCATCCAGGCACTGGTGAAGCGCCTGCCGAACGCGCCGGGCGTCTATCGCATGATGGATGCCAATGGCGACGTGCTCTATGTCGGCAAGGCGCGCAGCCTCAAGAAGCGCGTAACGGCTTACGCCCAGGGCCGCTACCACACGAACCGCATCGGCCGGATGGTGCGCGAGACCTGCGCGATGGAATTCGTCGTCACCCGCACGGAGACCGAAGCGCTCCTGCTGGAAGCGAATCTCATCAAGAGGTTGCGGCCGCGCTTTAACGTGCTGATGCGGGACGACAAGTCGTTCCCCTACATCCTGATCACCGGTGACCATTCCGCGCCCGGCATCTTCAAGCACCGCGGCGCGCGCACCCGCAAGGGCGACTATTTCGGCCCGTTTGCCTCGGCAGGCGCGGTCGATCGCACCATCAACGCGCTGCAGCGCGCGTTCCTGTTGCGCTCCTGCACCGATTCCTTCTTCGAGAACCGGACGCGGCCGTGCCTGCTCTACCAGATCAAGCGCTGCTCAGGTCCGTGCACCGGCGAGATCTCCCGCGAGGACTATGCCGAACTGGTAGCCGAAGGTAAGGCGTTCCTGTCAGGCCGCTCCGGCAAGATCAAGGAAGAGATCGCCGCCGCGATGCAGCGGGCATCCGACGAACTCGATTTCGAACGCGCCGCGATCTACCGCGACCGCCTCGCCGCGCTCAGCCACATCCAGAGCCATCAGGGCATCAACCCGCAGTCGGTCGACGAAGCGGACGTCTTCGCCATTCACCACGAAGGCGGGCAGAACTGCATCGAGGTGTTCTTCTTCCGCACCGGCCAGAACTGGGGCAATCGCACCTACTTCCCGAAGGCCGACCCGCTGCTGGAGCCGGCCGAGGTGCTGGGCGCGTTCCTGGCGCAGTTCTATGACGACAAGCCGCTGCCGCGCACGATCCTGCTGTCGCATCCGGTCGAGGAGCAGGAGCTGCTCGAGGAAGCGCTGTCGACCCGAGCCGGCCGCCGCGTGACAATCTTCGTACCGCGCCGCGGCGAGAAGAAGGACCTGACAGACCACGCGCTGCAGAATGCGAAGCAGGCGCTCGGCAGACGGCTGGCCGAGACGTCGTCGCAGGCGCGGCTGCTGCAGGGGCTGGCCGACACCTTCGGGCTCGAACGCGCCCCACGCCGTATCGAGGTCTACGATAACTCCCACATCATGGGCACAAATGCGGTCGGCGCGATGATCGTCGCGGGACCGGAAGGCTTCGTGAAGAACCAGTACCGCAAGTTCAATATCAAGTCGCCAGACACCACGCCTGGCGACGATTTTGGAATGATGCGCGAGGTGATGCAGCGCCGCTTCTCGCGCCTCATCAAGGAGCATGCGGCGCCGGATCAGGAGCAGCCCGAGCTTGCCGAGGACGAACCCGAATCCGACGCCTTCCCGGCATGGCCTGACCTCATCCTCATCGACGGCGGCCAAGGCCAGATGACCGCCGTACGCGCCATCCTCAACGAGCTCGGCATCGCAGATAAGGTCAAGGCGATCGGCATCGCCAAGGGCGTCGATCGCGATGCAGGGCGCGAGCGCTTCTTTATCGAAGGCCGCGAACCCTTCATGCTGCCGCTGCGCGATCCGGTGCTCTACTTCATCCAGCGCCTGCGCGACGAGGCCCACCGCTTCGCAATCGGCTCCCACCGCGCCCGCCGCAAGAAGGAGATGGTGCGCAATCCGCTCGACGAGATCGCGGGTATCGGCCCGACCCGCAAACGCGCGCTGCTGCACCATTTCGGGACCGCAAAGGCGGTGAGCCGCGCGGCGATCGAAGATCTCATGCAGGTCGAAGGCATTTCCGAGCGCGTGGCGAAGTTGATCTATGGCCATTTCCACGAGAATGGATGAGCCACAGGCGGCTCCGGGCGTCTTGCCGCGCTTCGCGAGGTTGACCCCGCCCCGTCCGTCCTGATTACTAGACGAAAGAATCTTTGCGAAAAGCCATGTCGAAGCGCGCGTTCAACCTGCCCAACATGCTCACCTATGCCAGAATCCTCGCGGTTCCGGCGATCGTGCTGTGCTTTTATCTCGAGGGCAGGATTCGCCCGACCGAATGGTGGCGATGGGTGTCGTTCTGGCTGTTCGTGGCGGCGAGTGTTACCGACTATTTCGACGGCTACATCGCCCGCATCTGGAAGCAGACGTCCAATATCGGCCGCATGCTCGACCCAATTGCCGACAAGCTTCTCGTCTCGGCGGTGCTGCTGTTGCTGGCCTACGACCGCACCATCGACAAGTGGACGCTCTGGGCGGCGATCATCATCCTCTGCCGCGAGATCCTCGTCTCCGGCCTGCGCGAATACCTCGCCGGGCTGAAAGTGTCGGTGCCGGTCACGAAACTGGCCAAGTGGAAGACCACCCTGCAGCTGATCGCGATCGGATTCCTGCTTGCGGGCCCAGCCGGCGACCAGATGTTCCCGTATGTCACGGAAATCGGCAGCGGCCTGCTGTGGGTCTCGGCGCTGGTCACGCTCTACACCGGCTACGACTATTTCCGCGCCGGCATGAAGCATTTCGAGGACTAGGGATGGTCAAGCTCAGATACTTCGCGTGGGTGCGCGAGCGGATCGGGAAGGCCGAGGAGGACATCGTCCTTCCGGCGGAAGTGATGTCGGTGCGCGACCTGCTGCTGTGGCTGAAGGAGCGTGACGAGGGCTATGCCAACGCGCTGCAACATCCCGAGGCAATCCGCGTTGCCATCAACCAGGAGCACGCCGACCACAACGAGCCGGTCGGCAGCGCGCGGGAGATCGCCCTCTTCCCGCCGATGACCGGGGGCTGAGATGTCCGCGCGGATCGAGCCGATCGTCCGGGTGCAGGCCGAGGATTTCGACGCCGCGCAGGAGATCGCGCGGCTGACCGCGGGACGCACCGACATCGGCGCCGTGGTCACCTTCTCCGGCCTCTGCCGTGATGAAAACGGTGCTCTCTCCGCGCTCGAGCTCGAGCATTATCCCGGCATGGCGGAGGCGGAGATTTCTCGTATCGCCAATGAGGCCACCGAGCGCTGGCCGCTGACCGGCCTCACCGTCATCCACCGCTACGGCATGATGCGGCCGGGTGACAACATCGTGCTGGTGGTGGCTGCGTCCAGCCACCGGCAGGCGGCATTCGAGGCCGCATCCTTCCTGATGGATTTTCTGAAGACCCGCGCGCCGTTCTGGAAGCGCGAGCATCGCGCTGACGGCATGCCGGGCGAATGGGTCGCCGCGAAGGAAGAAGACGACGCCGCGCAGGCGCGCTGGCGCTAACCGCCTTTTCTTGAATCCCCCGAAACAATCACGACCTTCCTCGAAGCCGGAAAACGAAAAAGGCCGGAGCTGAGCTCCGGCCTTCATTCTCCAACAGCTACAACGCGTTAGCGCCGTGTGCTGCCAATTTGATTCAACCGACGATCTCGGTCTCGGAGAACCAGTAGCGGATCTCCTCGGCAGCTGTCTCCGGACCATCCGAACCGTGGACCGAGTTCTCGCCAATCGACAGCGCGAAGGTCTTGCGGATGGTGCCCTCGGCAGCCTGCTCCGGATTGGTGGCGCCCATCACTTCACGGTTCTTGGCGATTGCGTTCTCGCCCTCGAGAACCTGCACGACGGTCGGGCCCGACGACATGAACTCGACCAGCTCGCCGAAGAACGGACGTTCCTTGTGCACGGCGTAGAAACCCTCGGCCTCGCGGCGGCTCATCCAAACGCGCTTGGAAGCGACCACGCGCAGGCCCGCGTCTTCCAGCATCTTGGTGATCGCGCCGGTCAGGTTGCGCCGGGTTGCGTCGGGCTTGATCATCGAAAAGGTGCGTTCGATCGCCATTGCTCGTCCTTCGGTATCTTTTGGTTGATTGGGTTGCGGGTCTATACAGGTGACGCGCGATGTTGTGAAGAGGCGGCTTGGGGCCCAAGCGCGCGGCATTTTTGAAAGACGATATCCATGAGGCAACACTTCCGTATGTTCGCAGCCTACAACCGATGGGCCAATGCGAGGCTCTATGAAGCTGCGTCGCAACTCACGGTGGAGGAACTCAATCGCGATGTCGGCGCGTTCTTCCGTTCGATGATCGGAACGCTCAACCACATCCTCGTCGCCGACCGCATCTGGATGAAGCGGTTCACCGGCCAGGGCTCCGCCCCGAGCGAACTCAACGCCATCCTGCATCCGGATCTACCGTCGCTCGCAGAGGCGCGTGCCGCCGAGGACGCCCGCATCGTCGAGTGGATCGAATCTCTTCCGGACAAGGCGTTTGCCGGTCGCTTCACGTACCTGACGGTGACCGACATGCGCACGATCTCGCAGCGGCTGGCTCCGGCGCTCGCGCATCTGTTCAACCACCAGACACACCACCGCGGCCAGGCGCACACGATCCTCACCGCGCTCGGCAAGGACGCGCCGCAGCTCGACCTGATCTACTTCCAGCGCACCGAGGATGGCCGCGCCTTCGCATAATCCTCTAACCGCCGCTGATCGCGGTGATGATGAACACCTCGGCGCCGTCTCTAAGCGACGTCGAGAGTGTGGAACGATCGCCATCCACAAAGACGTTCATGTGCTTGCGGATCGCCGGGCGTGTGTCGCAGATGCGGTCGCGCATGCCCGGCCAGCGCCGGTCGAGCTCGTCGATCACTTCGCGTACGCTCGCAGCCTCCAGCTCGACGCGGCGGGACGAGCCCGGAAACAGGTCGACCAGCAGCGGCGACAATTTCACCGTGACCGTCATCAGCGCTCGATGACCAGGGTCTCGACAGAGGAGATCGACGGTAGGTGCTCTGCGATGCAGCTCCAGCTCTCGCCCTCGTCGCCAGACGCGAACAACGCGCCGCCGGATGTGCCGAAATAGACGCCTGCGGGCTCGAGCCGGTCGGTTGCCATTGCCTGTCGCAGCACACCGAAGAAGGCGTTTTCCTGCGGCAATCCTTGGCGCAGGTCTTCCCAAGTGCGACCGCCATCTCGGGTGCGCCAGACGGCGGCCTTGGCGTCAGGCACGAAGCGGCCGTAAATGTCACCGTTGAGCGGCAACAGGTAGAGCGTCTCGCGCTCGCGGGGATGGACGGCTGCCGGGAAGCCGAAGGTGGTGGGAAGCCCCTCCTCTATGCTCTGCCAAGTCCTGCCACCGTCCTCGCTGCGGTACATGCCGCAGTGGTTCTGCTGGTAGAGAAGATCGCCGCCCCCGGGCGCCTGCACGAGGCAGTGCACGCACTGGCCGAATTCGGGATAGCGCTGGTCCTCTGGCATGAAATCGGCACGGGTGCCTTTGTTGCGCGGCTCCCACGTCCGACCACCGTCCTCAGTATAGAAGACGCCGGCCGAAGAGATGCCGACCCAGATGCGGGATTCGTCGGCCGGATCGGGTACGAGTGAGTGCAGAATCAGACCCGCACCGCCCGGGTTCCATTCCGTCCGGGTCGGGTGGTTGCGCAGGCCCTCCACATGGCTCCAGCTTTCCCCGCGATCGTCGCTGGCAAACAGGCCGGCGGGCTCGACGCCCGCGTAGAGCGTGCCGTTGCGAGCAGCCAGGCTCCACACCGACTTAACCGGCTCCTCGCCTTCCTTGTAGGCGAGGCCCGCGCTGGAATGCGTCCAGCTATGGCCGAGATCATCCGACTTCCACACCGCCGGGCCGAACCATTCGTTGCCGCCCGCGCCGTAGATCGTTCCCATGTTCTGGTCGGCGATGACATGCTGCATCGGCCAGGTCTCGCAGTATGGCCCGCGCAGGTCCCACTTACGCCGGTCCGCATCGCTCTCGGCGATGAAGACGCCCTTCTTGGTGCCGATTAGTACGAGTACGCGCTCCGGCATCGGTTTTCTCCCTCCGGAATAGATTTCGTCTAGACCCCTCCTCGCGCAGCAAACTTTGCTGGACAAATATGTTGATATCAACATAAAGGAAGCATGTCAAAGCACGTATCAGCTGCCCAGTCCGAGCTCCTGCCATTCGAGGTCACGCCCTATGTGCGCGACACATGCCTGTGCCTGCATCTGCAACGGGCCGCGCGTTCGGCGSCCCGCCTATTCGATAATGCGCTGCGTCCTGTCGGCCTCACCAACGGGCAGTTTTCCCTGCTGATGTCGCTCAACCGGCCGGAGCCGCCTCTCATGCGCGATCTGACGGGCCTGCTGGCCATGGATCGCACCACGCTGACGGCAATGCTGAAGCCGCTGGAACGGCGCGGGCTGGTGGAAGTGACGCCCGACAAGGACGACCGGCGCGGCCGACGCCTCATCATTACGAGCCAAGGACGCGCGCTTCTGGCGCAGGCCCTGACGATCTGGAAGGGCACCCACGCGAAGATCGAGGCCCTGCTGTCATCAGATAGCGACGCGGACAGGCTGCGCGCAGACCTGAAGTCGCTAGGCTGATCCCTTGCGTTCCCCTCGCCGCTCGGTCAATAAGGCCGCACCATGCTCATCATCGACGATATTTCGCTGCGGATCGCCGGCCGTCTTCTTCTCGACCACGCGTCCCTGACCATTCCGGCGGGGACCAAGGCAGGTATTGTCGGACGCAACGGCACCGGCAAGACCACCCTCTTCAAGGCGATCACCGGCGAACTGCCGACCGAGACCGGCTCCATCAGCTTCCCGAAGAGCACGCGCATCGGACAGGTCGCCCAGGAGGCGCCGGGGACCGAGGAGCCGCTGATCGAAATCGTTCTGAAGGCCGACAAGGAGCGCCTGGCACTGCTGGCCGAAGCCGAGACGGCGACGGACCCGAACCGCATCGCCGAGATACAAACGCGCCTTGCCGATATCGACGCCCATTCGGCGGAAGCCCGCGCGGCAACGATCCTCTCCGGTCTTGGCTTCGATGCCGAGGCGCAGAAGCGGCCGGCCTCATCCTTTTCGGGCGGCTGGCGGATGCGCGTTGCGCTCGCGGCGGTGCTGTTCTCGGAGCCGGACCTCCTGCTCCTCGATGAGCCGACCAACTATCTCGATCTCGAAGGCACGATGTGGCTGGAGAGTTATGTCGCGCGCTATCCGCACACCGTGCTGCTGATCAGCCACGATCGCGACCTGCTCAACAAGGCGGTCAACAACATCGTCCACCTCGACCAGAAGAAGCTCACCTTCTGGCGCGGCGGCTACGACCAGTTCGAGCGCCAGCGCGCCGAGCAGCTTGAGCATCAGGAAAAGGCGCGCGTGAAGCAGGAAGCGCACCGCAAGCACATGGAGAGCTTCGTTGAGCGTTTCCGCGCCAAAGCCTCCAAGGCGCGTCAGGCGCAGTCGCGCCTGAAGGCGCTGGAGAAGCTGAAGCCGATCGCGGCGGCGGTCGAGGAAAGCGTGCGGCCGTTCTCCTTCCCGGAACCGGTGAAGACGGTCGCCTCGCCGATCATCACCATGCAGGGCGGCACGGTCGGCTACCAGCCGGGCAAGCCTATCCTGAAAAACCTCGCCGTTCGCATCGACGAGGACGACCGCATCGCGCTGCTTGGCGCCAACGGTAACGGCAAGTCGACCTTCGCCAAGCTGATCGCGGGGCGTCTGTCGCTCGAAACCGGCACGATGACCATTGCGCCGGGCCTGAAGGTGTCGATGTTCGCGCAGCACCAGATGGATGATCTGCGACCGGAAGAAACGCCGGTCGAGCATGTCCGCCGCCTGATGCCGGATGCGCCGGAGGCCAAGGTTCGCGCCCGCGTGGCGCAGATGGGCCTGACCACCGAGAAGATGGACACGAAGGCGAAGGACCTGTCAGGTGGCGAGAAGGCGCGCCTGTTGATGGGCCTTGCCACCTTCGACGGCCCAAACCTGTTCATCCTCGACGAACCGACGAACCACCTCGACATCGACAGCCGCGAGCAGCTGATGATCGCGCTGAACGAGTTCCCAGGCGCGGTTATCCTGATCAGCCACGACCGCCACCTGATCGAGGCAACAGCGGACCGGCTCTGGATCGTACGCGACGGGACGGTGAAGCCGTATGACGGCGACCTTGCCGACTACTACCAGTACGTCACCGGCAGCAACGGCTCCGACAAGCGCGAGAAGAAGGAAGCCGAGAAAACCAACTCGAAGGCTGACAAGCGCCGCGAGGCGGCCGTCCGGCGCGCTGCTCTCGAACCTATCGCCAAGCAGATCAAAGCAGCCGAGGCGCTGATCGACAAGGCTCGCAAGCGCATCGAGGCGATCGAGCAGCAGCTTGCCGATCCGGCGCTCTACGAAAAGAACCCAGCCAAGGCGGCGCAGCTTGCCAAGGAACGGTCCGACCTCGTCGACACCGTCGCCGAGCAGGAGGACAATTGGCTGGAGCTTTCGGCTCAATATGAAGAGGGCATGGCGSCCGAATAGCCGCCGGCTCCCATAAGGTCAGGTCAGCCCCTGCCCCAGCGCGGCGGTGGCGGCTGCGAGTTCGGGTTGCGCTCGCGACGGCGGCGCGCGGTCAGCGCAAAGCCGATGACACCCACGACCGTCATCATCAGGCCGGTGACCATCAGCCCGTCGTCTCTACCCTCTGCCGCTTCCGTCACGATCAGATCGATCGACTCGATCGACAGCCCGTCCGTCTTCAGCGGCGTGAGCGAAGCAAGATAGGCGCGCGCGCCCGTCGGCCCGAACTTTCCGACATCGGCGCGATAGGTTGCTGACAGTGCCTGCGGGCTCGCCAGGATTTCCCGCGCCCGCGCGAAATCGACGCTCTGATGAAGGACGACCGTATCGTCGCCGGTAACGATCAGTTCCAGCACCGGCTCGCCGGCAACTGCCTGGAAGCGGCCATCGATGGTCATCGATAGCGAAAGAGTTAGCGAGGCGGTGGTCTGCGGCAGCTGCGCCGGCGCAAAGCCGGCCTCGCGGGTGTAGAGCGGAAGCTCGTGGCTGGTGACGACCGCCGGCTCCTTGCCCAGCGACGAATTCTGATAGGCGATCACGGCGCCGGCGATCGCCATCAGCAGCAGTAGGATGCTGACGAAACGCCTCACGCCTTCTTCTCCCAGCGCCGGTCCGGACCCTGCTGCCAATAGGTGACCTGATGGCCAGCGGCCTTCATCAGTTTCCAGTGCTCACGCGCCCGCTGCAGCTGGAAGGCGTCATGCCCGTCGAACATGAAGACGGCGCGGGCGTAAGGTGCAAGATCCGGCGGCTCCGCGCCATCGGCGAGGAAGCGGATCTGCGCCGCATTCGGATTGATCGGCCCGGTAGTCAGCAATACCGGCTGACGCTCCGGGAAATTGTCGTGCTCGGACCCGTGCGCGAGGAACGAGTCGTCACGGTAGGTCCAAAGATGCTGGTCGAGGGAATCGCGGCGCTCGGGGGTGCCAAGCTGCACCACCGCGCGCCATCCCCGTTCCAGACTCTTTTCCAGCAAGGCAGGAAGCGCCTCTTCGAGCGTCGACTCGGTCAGATGATAGAAGAGCACTTCCGTCATGGCTGGGTGCTGCGGCTCAGCCTTCGTAGTGGTCGCGGACGAGACGTTCCAGCAAGCGGACGCCAAAGCCCGAACCCCACGACTTGTTGATCTCCGACTCCGGCGAGCCCATCGCGGTGCCGGCAATGTCGAGATGCGCCCACGGAGTCTCGCCGACGAAGCGCTTCAGGAACTGCGCTGCCGTAATCGAGCCGCCATTGCGGCCGCCGATGTTCTTCATGTCGGCGTTCTTGGAATCGATCAGCTTGTCGTAGGCCGGATCGAGCGGCATGCGCCAAACCTTCTCGGCGGTCGCGAGGCCGGCTGCCGTGATGCGGCCTGCCAGCTCGTCGTCATTGGAGAACAGGCCGGCATGCTCGGTGCCGAGTGCGACGATGATCGCGCCGGTCAGGGTCGCGAGGTTGACCATGAAGCGCGGCTTGAAGCGGTCGTTGCAGTAGTAGAGCGCGTCGGCGAGCACGAGACGGCCTTCCGCGTCGGTGTTCAGAACCTCGATGGTCTGACCCGACATGGAGGTGACGATGTCGCCCGGACGCTGCGCATTGCCGTCGACCATGTTTTCTACGAGGCCGATGATGCCAACGACGTTTGCCTTCGCCTTGCGGGAGGCGAGCGCGTGCATGAGACCCGTCACCGCAGCGGCGCCGCCCATGTCGCCCTTCATGTCCTCCATGCCAGCAGCCGGCTTGATCGACACGCCGCCCGAGTCGAAGACGACGCCCTTGCCGACGAACGCGACGGGCTGATCGCCTTCCTTGCCGCCCTTCCACTGCATGACGACGAGCTGTGGCGGACGGACGGAACCCTGCGCCACGCCGAGCAGCGCGCCCATGCCGAGCTTAGCCATTTCCTCGCGGCCGAGCACCTCGACCTCGACGCCAAGCGCCTCGAGTTCCTTCGCCTTCGCGGCGAATTCCTCGGTGCCGAGGATGTTGGCCGGCTCGTTGACCAGGTCGCGAGCGAGGAACACGCCGTTGACGATCGCCTCTGCGTCGCCGAACGCCTTCTTCGCCGCATCCGGGTCGGCGCAGAGGATCGTGATGTTGGCGGCCTTGTCCTGTGCCGGCTTACCGTTGTCCTTCTTCGTCTTGTACTTGTCGAAGGTATAGGAGCCGAGCAGGATGCCCTGCGCCAGCGCGGCGACATCGTCGCCGGACAGCTGCACGCCTTCGGCATCGACGATCACGGAAACGTCCTGCGCCTTCTTCACCGCGCCGTAGACCGCACCGCCAACCCGGGTCCACGTCTTGGCGTCGAGCTCCTCAGTCTTGCCGAGGCCGACAGCGGCGATGCGGTCATAGTCGGTGCCGGCAGGCGCCAGGACCTCGACGGTCGACGCGACCTTGCCGTTGAACTCCGCAACCTCGAAGGCGCGCGCCAGAACCCCAGAAGGATCGGCCGCCCTTGCGGCAGTGGAAAGTGTGCCACCGTCCGTCGCCAGCACGACGACGCTGCCCTTTTTCGGCGTTTCAGTCTTTGCGAAGGAAATTGTCGGTCGGATGGACATTTGAGTTCCTGTCTGGACACTTGAACTGGCTGCGCCTCCCGAAGGTGGGTTCGGCGCGGAGGGCGATAGTCGCCTTTTGAGCACGTTTGACAAGCCCGGCTCAAGCCTCGCGTTGCACAGAGGGCGTGTCGTTTCGTTAACCTTGTTTGTTGGCGATTTATTCGCCAAAGTCGATCACCTTGGCCTGCAAACAGGGTGTCGGGCGTTATCTCGGCGAAATCGGCTGCTGCGGGAACATGAAATTGCTCGCAGTCGGCCGCGTTTCCGCCAGCATGGACTGGATTATCGCGACGCATGAAAGTCGTCGAGTTCTACATATTGCGCCGCGCCACAGCGTATTTCGTCGCCACCCTGGTCTGGGTGCTCGCGATCGTCTGGACCACGCAGATCCTCGCCCGCCTGAACATCGTCACCACCAGCGGCCAGTCCGCGGCCACCTTCCTTGAACTCGCCGCACTGGTGCTTCCGTCAGTCATTCCGATCGTGCTGCCGTTCGCCGTCGGCATCGCCGTGGCGCAGACACTCTCGACGATGAACACCGATTCTGAACTCATCGTGATCAGTGCAGCGGGTGCCCCGCGCATCACGGTGATGCGGCCGATGCTGATCCTCGCGATCTTCGCCTGCATCGCATCTTTCGCCATCCAGAACGTCGTCGTTCCGCCGGCCCGCGAGCGCATCCGCTATCTCGTCGCCGAGGCGCGCGCGGACCTGATCTCGACCATCATTCAGGAAGGCACGTTCCAGAAGGTCGATGACGGCCTCTACATCCAGATCGGCGAGCGCCTGCCGGGCGGACTGCTTGGTGGCATCTTCGTTGCCGACAGTCGCGAGGAAGGGCTCGAACTCATCTACTACGCCAAGAACGGCGTGATGGTGGAACTGGGCGACGAACAAGTGCTGGTGATGCAGGACGGCGTCATCCACCGCAAAACCGCCGATGGCGTTTCGGTGATCCGCTACAAGTCCTACGCATTCGACCTGTCGGAGTTCAAGGCAAGCAGCAATTCCGAGCCGATCCTGTCGCCAAAGGATCGCTCCCTGCCCTACCTGCTCTCGCCCGATCCCAACGACCCATATTTCCAGGGCAAGCCGCTCTCATTCAGCGCCGAGCTGCACCGCCGCCTGACGGAATGGCTCTATCCGCTCGTCTTTGCGCTGATCGGCCTCGCCGTCGCCGGCGATTCCCGATCCTTCCGCGAGGCGCGCATCCACCCGCTGCTCACGACCATGACGATCGCCATGTTCGTGCGCTGGGGCGGCTTCTATTTCGAGAACCGGATCTCCAAGGACGCATCGGTCACCGCCGGCATCTATATCGTGCCGGCGCTGGCGATTGCGGTTGCGGCCTACTTCATCGCCACGAACAGGGTGCTGGAGTTGCCAACTTCCGTCATCGAAAAGATAGGCAACCTGTGGAGCCGCGCGCGAAATAGAATTCTTTCCCTGCGCTCGGGCATATCCGCCGCACCCACGGAGGGCCAGCCATGATCGGCTTCACCCTCGGGCGCTACTTCTTCATGCGCTACCTCTCGATCACCTTCTGGTTCTTCCTCGGTGTCGCGGGTCTCGTCTTCATCATCAGCTTCACCGAATTCGCCGGCCGCGCCGGTGGCTTGCCAAACTACAGCGCGGGCTACGCGCTTGCATTCGCAGCGCTGCAGACGCCGATGATCATGCAGCAGGCAGTCCCGTTCATCTGCCTGATCTCCGGCATCGTGACCCTGGTGTCACTCAACCGCCGGTACGAACTGGTCGTGACGCGCTCGGCAGGCATTTCAGCCTGGCAGTTCCTGTTCCCGATCTGCCTCGCTGCGTTTTTCTGCGGGGTCCTGGCGCTTGCCGCCCTCAATCCGTTCGCCGCCTACGGCGTCGAGCGCAGCGAGAGCATCGAGACCAACTTGCGAGGCAATCAGCCTAAGGCGATGCCGGACACGCCGTGGATCAAGCAGCGCACCAGCGAAGGCGAGACGATTATCGGCGCGCAGTCGGCACTCAACCTCGGGCTTGAGCTGCACGGCGCGACCTTCCTGCGGATCAACCAGAACGGAGAGATCGGCGAGCGAATCGACGCGCGCGTCGCCCACCTGCGCGAAGGCCACTGGGAGCTGCTTGAAGCCACCCGTTATGGCGAAGGCGGCCTGCCTGAGCATGTGGACATGCTCCAGGTTCCGACCAACCTCACACCGGAATACGTGCTCGAGCGGCTCGCGAATCCGGAGTCGATTCCGTTCTACGAACTGCCGCGCAAGATCGCGGCGGCGCGCTCGTTTGGCCTCAGCGCCGACGCGTTCGCCATGCACTTCCACTCACTCGCGGCACTGCCCGTCCTGCTGGTAACCATGACTCTGATTGCAGCCACTGTTTCCATGCGTTTTGCGCGGATGGGCCAGTCCGTAACGATTATTCTGGGTGGCGTCCTCGCCGGCTTTCTGCTTTATGTCGTTTCTGTTTTAGTACAGGCATTTGGAAGCGCCGGATTCGTGCCGCCCATCGCTGCGGCGTGGTTTCCGGTGATAGTTGCGGGTTTCTTCGGGGTGACATTTCTCTTGTACAGGGAGGACGGCTAGTGAGGGGGGCGCTGGCGGCACAACGCAGCTCGGCCCGCAGGTTGCACCTTTGGGGAGCGACCGCACTGGCCTGCATCATGTCATGCGTCGTCCTTCCGGGCGTGTCCTTTGCGCAGGACATTGACCTGGTCGCAGCGACTGGGGTGTCGACCGACAGCGAAATGCTGCTCGAGGCGGACACGATCGTCTATGACCACGACCAGGCCACCGTCACCGCAGTCGGCGGCGTGCAGATCGACTACGACGGCTATCGCCTCGTGGCGCAGCGCGTTGCCTACAACCAGAACACGTCGCGCCTGATCGCCAGCGGTCGGGTCGAGATCGTCTCCCCGGACGGCACCAAGATCTACTCGGAAGAGATCGACATCACCGACGACTTTCGGGACGGCTTCGTCAACGCACTGCGCGTGCAGACAACCGACAACACCTATTTCGCCGCGGAGAACGCGGATCGCCGCGAAGGCAACATCACGACCTTCACCCGCGGCGTCTACACCGCCTGCGAGCCGTGTGAGGAAAAGCCCGATCAGCCGCCGATCTGGCGCATCAAGGCGCAGAAGATCATCTGGAACGGCAAGGCGAAGACCGTCCGCTTCGAGAAGTCGCGCTTCGAGATGTTCGGCATGCCGCTGGCCTTCCTGCCGGCATTCGAGATCGCCGATCCGACCGTCAAGCAGAAGTCCGGCTTCCTGTTCCCGCGCTACAAGTCCGGCAGCCGTCTCGGCTATGGTGCCGAGGTTCCGTATTACTGGGCAGTATCGCCGACGGCGGACCTGACCTTCAAGCCGGCCTGGTATTCGAAGCAAGGCTTCCTCGCGAATGCTGAGTGGCGCCAGAAGTTCGACAATGGCGAGTACTCGATCACGGTTGCCGGCATTCGCCAGCGCAGCCCGGAAGAATTCTACAAATCGATCGCACCGGCCTACAGTTCGGACAACGAGACCACCCGCGCGATGATCGGCACCAAGGGCCGGTTCCAGATCAACTCGCGCTGGACCGCAGGCTGGGACTTCCTCGCCCAGACCGACAAGAACTTCGCCTATCGCTACGGCATCGACGGCTACGATCAGCACAGCCGTACGAACCAGATCTATCTTACCGGACTGAACGACCGGAACTATTTCGACCTGCGCGGCTACAAGTTCGACGTGCAGGAACAGGTGACGAACTTCAACCGCGAAACGGGCGCGCCGAACCCGAACGCGCGCGACGCACGCCAGCCGTGGGTCCTTCCCTCCTTCGACTACTCGTACATTCCGGACCAGAGCATTGGCGGTGGCGAGTTGTCGATCGACGTCAACACGCAGAGCCTCTACCGCCGTCTGGTCGATGACGCCGCACCCGTAACGGGCGCCGCCTACGGCCGCCTCGCCGGCATCGAGGGGTGGTCTGGCCGCGTGACAGCCGAAGCCGAATGGAAGCGTTCGCTCATTGCGCCGGGCGGCCTGATGCTGACCCCGCTGCTGCATGCGCGCGGCGATGCAATCGGTGTCGACTTCCAGGGCAACTCGCTTGAGCGCCTCGGTGTGCTCGGCATCGCATCCGACGTCCGTTCCGCCTACTATCGCGCGATGGCGACTGCTGGCCTCGAAGCTCGCTGGCCGGTGCTGTTCTCGACCACCAGCTCGACCCATGTCCTCGAGCCGATGGCGCAGATTTTTGCCCGCCCGAACGAGCCGCACGGCACCAGCCTCGGCATCCCCAACGAGGATGCGCAGAGCATGGTGTTCGACGCGTCGAACCTGTTCGAGCGCGATAAGTTCTCCGGCTATGACCGCATTGAGGGCGGCGTGCGCGCCAATGTCGGCCTGCGTTACTCCGGCAACTTCGACAATGGCTGGTCGGCGCACGGCCTGTTCGGCCAGTCGTTCCACCTCGCCGGCCGCAATCCTTACGCGCAGCTGGACTACGTGAATGTTGGCGCAGCCTCCGGCCTCGAGACGGCCCGCTCGGACTATGTCGGCTCCTTCGGCGTCGTCAGCCCGATTGGCTTCAACGCCAGCATCGGCGCCCGCTTCGATGAGGAAAGCTTCGAAGTTCGCCGCACGGATCTGACTGCGGGTTACGCATCGCGTCCGGTTTCGGTCTCGGCCGCCTACTCGTTCATCGAGAGGCAGCCTGACTACGGCTTTGCCGCGGACCGTCACGAGGTTCGTGGTTCGGCGTCGGTTCGCCTCCACGAGAACTGGCGCGTTTTCGGCAGCGGCACCTACGACATCACCAACGAGGTGATGGTCAGGAAGGCGATCGGCTTCGCCTACGACGATGAGTGCTTCTCGTACACGATCAGCGCGGCCGAATACATCAATCGCGACAACACGAGCGACAAGCGACGCACGTTGGGTTTCCAGATTTCCTTGCGTACGCTCGGGGATTTTGCGACATCCACCTCTATCAGCCAGAACTGACCCCCTTTGTGCGCGGGCGTCACGCTTTCGCCGCACAAAGGAGGCAGGGATCGTCACGATCCTTGCGTCTGGCACCACAGGAGACTTTTCGGATGAAAACGTTCGGCAGCGTCCTGCGCAGCACCACTCTCGCCTTGAGCCTTGCGCTCGCCGGGGCCGCAGTTCCGCTCATGGCGCCTGTCGCTCATGCCAGCGAGATCAAGTACATCGTCAACAACCAGCCCATCACAAGCTACGACATCCAGCGCCGCGCCGCCTTCCTGCGGTTGCAGAACCGTCGCGGCAACGTTCAGACTGCGGCTGCCGAGGAAATGATCGACCAGGCGGTGCGTATGGCGGAAGCCAAGCGCATGCGCATCAACATCTCCGACGACATGGTCGCCGGCGCCTACGAGCGCTTCGCCAAGTCGAACAACATGTCGGCCAAGCAGATGGACCAGATCCTCAATCAGGCCGGCGTAACCAAGGCTCACTTCCGCGAATACATTCGCGCTCAGATGGCATGGTCGCAGGTTCTGCAGCAGCGCTCGCAAGCTGGCCGCGTCAGCGAGCAGGACGCCGTGCAGCGCATGTTGCAGCAGGGCGGCAACAAGCCGTCGGCGACCGAGTACATGCTGCAGCAGGTGATCTTCGTCGTTCCGGCCAAGGAGCGCGGCAAATTGGGCGTGCGCAAACGCGAGGCTGAGGCACTGCGCCAGCGCTTCCAGAACTGCGCCACGACGCGCGAATTTGCCAAGGGCTTGATCGACGTCACCGTCCGCGACCTCGGCCGCATTTTGGAGCCGCAGCTGCCCCCCGACTGGGCAGAGCACATCAAGCAGACCAAGCCGGGCCAGGCCACGCGCGTGCGTGAAACCGAGCGCGGGGTCGAGTTCATCGGCGTCTGCAGCGCCCGCGAGGTTTCGGACGATAGCGTCGCCCAGATGGTGTTCCAATCCGAAAAGGGCGGTGGCGGCAGCCAGGACGACCAGTCGAAGAAGCTGACTGAGGAACTCCGCGCCAAGGCGCAGATCGTCCGTCGCTGATCGGCTTTCGGCCGGTCGTCTGCAAGGAGGCGCAGTTTGGGCTTGCTAGCGCTCACATCGGGCGATCCGGCCGGCATCGGGCCGGAGATCGCCCTCAAGGCATGGCTTGAGCGGGAGGAGCTGAACACTCCTGCATTCTATCTCCTCACCGATCCGGACGCTCTGCAGGCGCAGGCTGCCAAGCTTGGCCTGAAGGTGCCTGTCGAGACGACGACGCCTGAAAGCGCCGCCGATGTCTTCGCCAGGGCGCTTCCGGTCGTTCCGCTCAAGGCACGCTATGAGAACGAGCCGGGCGCACCGAGCGCGAACAATGCCGCTGGCATCATCGAGTCGATCGAGCGCGCGGTAGAACACGTCAACGCCGGTCGCGCCGATGCCCTCGTCACCTGCCCGATCGCAAAGAAGCCGCTCTACGACGCCGGTTTCCGCTATCCTGGGCACACCGAATTCCTCGGCCATCTCGCGGGCGGCGTGAAGCCGGTGATGATGCTTGCAGGACCAGAGCTGCGCGCAGTGCCGGTGACGATCCACATTGCGCTTTCCGAGGTTCCACAGATCCTCAAGACAGAGGAAATCGTCGAGACGGCCGCTGTAACCGCAGCCGACCTGCGCGAGAAGTTCGGTATAGAAGAGCCGCGCGTCGCGATTTCCGGTCTTAACCCCCACGCGGGCGAAGGCGGGGCCATGGGGCGCGAGGAAATAGAGATCATCCAGCCGGCGATAGATGAGCTGCGCCGTCGCGGCATCAATGTGCGCGGGCCGCTGCCCGCCGACACGATGTTCCATCCGCAAGCGCGCGCGTCGTACGATGCGGCCGTCTGCATGTATCACGACCAGGCGCTGATCCCGGCCAAGGCGCTCGCCTTCGACGAGACGGTCAACGTCACCCTTGGCTTACCCTTCATCCGCACGTCGCCCGACCACGGCACGGCGTTCGACATCGCCGGCAAGGGCATCGCGCGGCCAGACAGCCTCGTCGCAGCGCTGAGGCTCGCCCGTTTCATGGCCGACAGGAAGGCGGCACGCGCATGAGCTTCGACGGATTGCCCCCGCTCAAGGACGTGGTCGACCGGTTCGAACTGCGCGCCAAGAAGAACCTCGGCCAGAACTTTCTGTTCGACCTCAACATCACCAACAAGATCGCCCGCTCGGCCGGGGACCTGACGAAGAGCACCGTCATTGAGGTCGGTCCCGGCCCGGGCGGCCTGACCCGCGCGCTTCTCGCCAACGGCGCTCATCGCGTCGTCGCTGTCGAGCGTGACGAACGCTGCCTGCCGGCGCTGGAGGAAATTTCCGCGCACTATCCCGGCCGACTTGAGGTGATTGCGGGCGATGCGATGGAGACGGATTTTGCGGCGCTGGCAAGCGGCGCAGAGAACGTGCGGATCGTCGCGAACCTGCCCTACAACATCGGCACCGAACTACTGATCCGCTGGCTAACCGGTCCGCAATGGCCACCGTTCTGGACCTCAATGACGCTGATGTTCCAAAAGGAAGTCGCGCAGCGCATCGTGGCGAAACCCGGCGATAACGCTTATGGTCGGCTGGGGGTACTAGCGGGCTGGCGCACGCGCGCCAACATCGTCTTTGACCTGCCGCCGCAGGCCTTCTCGCCGCCGCCGAAGGTCAATTCCGCCGTTGTGCACCTCGAACCGCGGGAAAAGCCTCTTGAGGCCAACGAGCGCACTCTTGCGAAGGTTACAGAGGCCGCTTTCGGCCAGCGCCGAAAAATGCTGCGGCAAAGCCTGAAGTCGCTCGGCGGCGAGGCGCTGCTGCAACAGGCGGATATCGAGCCGACCCGGCGCGCCGAGACTCTAAGCGTCGAGGAATTCGTTGCGTTGTCGCGACTGGTGGATGGGAAAACCGGCACATGAAGTTGATCTGCGGGATTGTCGTTGCCGTTCTGGGTTTCCTCGTTCCCGCAGCAGCCAGCGCCGCTACCCTCTGCACCGTGATCGCGGACGGAACCTCCGGAAAAGTCCTGCTCGAAGAAGGCGACTGCCGCACGCGCGTGACGCCTGCCTCCACCTTCAAGATCCCCCTTGCGGTGATCGGGCTTGACTCTGGCTTCCTCAAGGACGAGAACAACCCTGCCCTGCCCGTCAAAAAGGGTTATGCGGACTGGGGCGGGCCGGACTGGAAGCAGACCACCACGCCGGCGCGCTGGCTGAAACATTCGGTCGTCTGGTACTCGCAGCAGATTTCGCACGCTCTTGGCAAGGAAAGGCTTGCTGCCTACACGGCTGCATTCGGCTACGGCAATTCCGACTGGTCCGGCGACAAGGGAAAGGACAACGCGCTCGACCGCGCCTGGATCGGCTCGTCGCTGAAGATCTCACCGGCGGAACAGGTCGAGTTCCTTCGGCAACTCATGAACCGGCAGCTGCCGGTTTCCAGGGACGCCATGGACAAGACGGACCGGATCATCGAACGTTCGACCGCGGCCGGCTGGACGGTCGCCGGGAAAACCGGCTCGGCATTCCCGCGCAAGCGCGACGGATCTCTCGACCGCGCGCGCGGTTGGGGCTGGTATGTCGGCTGGGCCAAGAAGAATGGCCGCACGCTGGTCTTTGCCCGGCTAAATCAGGACGAGACGCTGATCCGCGCGCCGGGCGGCCTGAGGGCGCGAAAAGAATTCCTGGAAGGCTGGGACCAGCTTGTGAAGCGGCTGCCCGACTGAACAGGCAGCCTCCCAGTCGCTAACCGAGCTTCTCGTCCAGCAGGCCGGTGACGAAGTCGAACAGGCCCGGACGGCGGTCGCGGCGCAGGCGTTCGGCGGTGACGATTGCCCGCACCTCGGCAAACGCCTTCTGCAGATCCTCGTTGATGACGATGTAGTCGTAGTCGAGCCAGTGCTCGATTTCGGTGCGTGCGTTCTTGAGGCGCGCCTCAATCACCTCTTCCGCATCCTCAGCGCGCCGACGCAGGCGCTCCTTCAGTTCACGCATCGACGGCGGCAGGATGAAGATCGAGACGACATCGCCGCGCATCTTCTCGCGCAGCTGCTCTGCTCCCTGCCAGTCGATGTCGAACAGCATGTCGCGGCCTTCCGCGATCGCGCGCTCGGCCGGCGCGCGTGGCGTAGCGTAGTAGTTGCCGTGGACCTCGGCCCACTCCAGCAACTCATCATTGTCGCGCATCAGCTCGAATTCGCGCTTGGTGCGGAAATGATAGTGATGGCCATCGATCTCGCTGCCGCGGCGCGCGCGCGTGGTGACGCTGACCGACAGCTCGAAGCCCTTGTCCTCTTCAAGCAGGCTGCGCGCAATGGTGGACTTGCCCGCGCCCGACGGCGACGACAGCACCAGCATCAACCCGCGCCTGCGGATTGTTGCGTTGAGCGGCGTATCGGCCATGATCTACTCCAAATTCTGCACTTGCTCGCGAAACTGATCGACGACCGCCTTCAGCTCCAGGCCGATGGCCGTAACAGAAGCTGCGTTCGATTTCGAGCAAAGCGTGTTCGTTTCACGATTGAATTCCTGGGACAGGAAGTCGAGCTTCCTGCCGATCGCTCCGCCGCCGGCGATGTGCGCGCGGCCAGCCGCAATATGCGTCTTGAGCCGGTCGATCTCCTCGCGGATGTCGGCCTTGGTCGCGAGAAACGCCGCCTCCATATGGAGCCGCGCCTCATCAAGTGGTGCGTTCGTCTCAAGCAGCAGTGCTACCTGCTCGGCCAAACGCTTGCGGATGGAAGCAGGCTCGCGCGAGGGGTCTGCCTCGGCACGCAGCGTCAGCGCCTCGATGGTATCGAGGTGGGCAAGCAGCACTTTGGCGAGCGCCTGCCCCTCGTTCTCGCGGGCCTGCTGCAGGCCGTCGAGAGCTTCATCCAGCGACGCGAGAATCGCGGCATCGAGTGCGGCTCTGCTTTCCTCGTCTTCAAGCGTCTCCGGCGAATCCAACACGCCGCGCAGCGCGAGCAGGCCATCGGCAGTAGCGGGCGCCACGCCGAACTGCTCCTCGAGCCGCCTGGCGAGACCCGCAAGGTCCTTGAGAAAATCCTCGTTCACAACCGGCTGCGCCAGCGAGCCGGTGCGTGTGAGGTTCAGCGAAGCCTGGATGTTGCCGCGTGAAAAACGCTTCTGGATGGCGGGACGGACCGCCTGCTCGAGCCGTTCGAGACCGGCGGGCAGACGCAGGCGAACCTCGAGACCTTTGCCGTTAACCGACTTCAGTTCCCAGACGAATACGGCACCGTGGTGCTCTCCGGCGGCCCGGCCAAAGCCGGTCATACTCTGCAAACTCATAACGCTACCCCCTGTCCCCGCCGACTAGCCTACTGTGCCGGAGTCTCTCCTCCCGACGACTGAGAAGCTGCTGCCCGCTCGCGTTCGATACGGCGCCAGCGCGCGACGTTTTCGTTGTGCTCTTCCAGTGTCTCGGCAAAGACGTGTCCACCCGACCCGTCAGCGACGAAATAAAGATCGTTGGTCTTCGATGGATTGGCGACTGCCTCCAGCGACGCGCGTCCGGGGATCGCGATCGGTCCGGGCGGCAGGCGATCGATGACGTAGGTGTTGTAGGGCGTCGGCTTCTCGATGTCCGAGCGATAGATCGGACGGTCGGACGGCTTGCCGTCGCCACCGAACAAACCATAGACGATGGTCGGGTCGGACTGGAGCCGCATGCCCTTCTTGAGGCGGTTGATGAACACCGCTGCCACGCGCGAGCGCTCGTCGCCGCGGGCCGTTTCCTTCTCGACGATGGACGCGAGCGTGACGAACTCGTTGATGTCGTTGATCGGCAAGCCCTCGGCGCGACGCGCCCAGATGCTTTCCACCAGCGCCTTCTGGTCGGCCATAAGGCGCTTGACGACTTCCTCGCGCTTCATGCCGCGCGTGAAGCGGATGGTGTCGGCAGCAATCCACCCCTCTTCCGGCAGTTCCGCAGGAAGATCGCCCTCAAGCTCCTCGACCTCGGCGATGCGCTTGAGCGCCTGCTTGACGGTAAGCCCCTCGGGAACGGTCACCGAATGCAGGATCGAGCGCCCACTCACCAGCAGGTCCATGATGTCGTGCATCGAAGCCGCTGCCGGAATGGCGTATTCGCCAGCCTTCAGCTTGCCGTCATTGCCGTAGGCACGCAGGCCAAGGCGGAAGATGCGCGCATCGGAGATAATGCCCTTGCGCTCAAGCAAATCGGCGATCTCACCAACGCCCGTCGAAGGACGGATCAGAATCGTATCGGCGGCAGCGAGCGGGCCAGGGCCTTCAAATTCGGCCTTACCGTACCAGACCGCCGCGAATGATACGATCGCCACGAAGACGATCACCGACATGACGAAGTTCATGAAGACGACGAACTGGCTGCGCGAGCGGCGCGACCGTACCGGCGGCGGCGTACCGGCCTGCGGCCGCAGCGCTTCGCTTGCGGTCTTGGGCACTATCGGCTTCGCCGACGCGGGCGAAGGAGTCGCTGGCGAGGTACCCTGATCCGCGGAATCGGTCGTCATAGGCCTTGCGGCTCTCCATTGAAAAATAAGGTCCGAGTCGGTTCCCGAACCTAAGCCCGAATGTGGCAGAAATGGCGGCGCACCGCGCCGCCGAAGACGTTACGCAATGTAACGACGGAACACCAGAGACGCGTTGGTGCCACCAAAGCCAAACGAGTTGGACAGCGCCACATCGATCTGCCGCTGGCGCGGCTTGTGAGGAACCAGATCGATGGCCGTTTCACGCTCCGGATTATCGAGATTGATCGTCGGCGGAGCGATGTTGTCGCGGATTGCGAGGACCGAGAAGATCGCTTCCGCTGCACCGGCAGCACCGAGCAGGTGGCCGATCGCCGACTTTGTCGACGACATCGAGATCTTCGACGCCGCATCACCCACCAGCCGCTCGACTGCGCCGAGCTCGATGGTGTCGGCCATGGTCGAAGTGCCATGGGCGTTAATGTAATCGATATCCGACGGAGCAAGCCCTGCCCGCTTCAGCGCGTTGGTCATGCAGCGGAACGCACCGTCGCCATCCTCGGACGGAGCGGTGATGTGGTAGGCGTCGCCCGACAGACCGTAACCGACGACCTCGGCGTAGATCTTCGCGCCGCGTGCCTTGGCGTGCTCGAGTTCCTCGAGAACCACGACGCCTGCGCCCTCGCCCATGACGAAACCGTCACGGTCGCGGTCGTAAGGACGGGAAGCCCTGGTGGGCTCGTCGTTGCGCTCGGTGGACAGTGCGCGGCAGGCAGCGAAGCCAGCCAGCGACAGACGGGTCACCGGAGCTTCCGCACCACCAGCCACCATGACGTCTGCGTCGCCGAACATGATGAGGCGTGCGGCATCTCCGATGGCATGCGCGCCGGTCGAGCAGGCGGTGACGACTGCGTGGTTCGGGCCCTTCAATCCGTGGCGGATCGAGACGTGGCCGGAGACCAGATTGATGATGTTGCCCGGAATGAAGAACGGGCTGATGCGGCGCGGACCCTTTTCCTTCAGGATCATCGCATTCTCGGCGATGCCCTCGATGCCGCCGATGCCGGAACCGATCAGGACGCCGGTAGCCTCCTGCTCTTCCGTGGTCTGCGGCTTCCAGCCCGAATCGGCCAGCGCCATGTCTGCGGCGGCGATACCGTAGATGATGTAGTCGCCAACCTTGCGCTGCTCCTTCGGCTCCATGAAGTCGTCAGGATTGAACGCATTCTCCCCGCCGTCGCGAGGAATGACGTGGGCGATCTTGCAAGCAAGATCGTCCACCTCAAATGTCTCAACGCGACGCGCCGCGCTCTTTCCGGCCAGAAGCTCTTTCCAAGTGTGCTCTGCTCCGACGCCAAAAGGCGACAGCAGGCCCACGCCAGTGACGACAACTCGTCTCATAGCTCGACGCTCAGGTCTGTTTCAGTGCGGCGCGGACGCGAGATCAGGCCGAGGCCTTCTCGATGAACTTGACGGCGTCGCCGACGGTCAGGATCGTCTCAGCGGCATCGTCCGGGATCTCAACGCCGAACTCTTCTTCGAAAGCCATGACCAGCTCGACGGTGTCGAGGCTGTCTGCGCCGAGGTCGTCGATGAAGCTCGCGCCTTCGGTGACCTTGTCGGCATCGACGCCCAGATGCTCGACAACGATTTTCTTGACGCGTTCTGCGGTATCGCTCATTTGCAAACCCTCGACTTCTGAAAGTTGATGGAACTTCGTTAACGGCACGATTGCCGGTAATCAAGATGAAAGATCGGAGCAGAGGCGGCCCATAAACCCGTTTTCTTGTGGTTAGTTCCGCCGATCAGGCTGCTGCCAGACTGCTCCTGGAGATGGTTATCTACCCTCTGCTGCGGCGCCCGATACCAGAAACGGTAACGGGAACCAAGGCAAAAAGACGTCCCTCCGTGCTGATCCTCAGATCATCGCCATGCCACCGTTGACGTGAAGCGTCTGACCGGTGACGTAGCCGGCCTCGTTGGAGGCAAGATACAGCACTGAGGCGGCGATGTCCTCGCCCGTGCCCATCTTGCGCATCGGGATGGCGCCCATGATCGCCTCCTTCTGCTTCTCATTGAGCTTGTCGGTCATGGCCGATTCGATGAAACCCGGCGCAACGCAGTTCACGGTGACGTTGCGGGTCGCGATTTCCTGGGCCAGCGACTTCGAGAAGCCGATCAGGCCGGCCTTGGAGGCGCAGTAGTTCGCCTGACCTGGATTGCCGGTCACGCCGACCACCGAGGAGATGTTGATGATGCGGCCGAAGCGGCGGCGCATCATCGGGTGGGTCAGCTCGCGGGTCAGACGGAAGACGGCGCTCAAATTGACGTTGATTACCGCGTCCCAGTCATCGTCCGACATCCGGACGAACAGGCCGTCGCGGGTGATTCCCGCGTTGTTGACGAGGATGTCGACGCCCTCAAGCTCAGCCTCGGCCTTCTGACCGAGTGCTTTGACCTCATCCTTATCGGAGAGGTTTGCCGGGAAGATCTTCACGCGGTCGCCGAGCTCTGAAGCCAGCGCCTCGAGCTTCTCGACGCGGGTGCCGTGCAGGCCGACGGTCGCGCCGGCGGAATGGAGCACACGTGCAACGGCTTCGCCAATGCCGCCGGTTGCACCGGTAATGAGCGCCTTGCGGCCGGTCAGATCGAACATCTTTTTAATCCCTTCGTGATCGGGCCCACTCCCCTGCTAAGGGAGCGCCGCCGGAAGCATCAGGCCAGTTCGGCGAGAACGGCGTCGATATCGCTCGCCGTGCCGATATTGGCGGTCGCGATGTTGCGGTCAATACGCCGCGCGAGGCCCGACAGGACCTTGCCGGAGCCGACTTCATAAAGCGTGGTCACGCCGTTGGCGCCGAACCACTCGATGGTCTCGCGCCAGCGCACGCGGCCGGTGACCTGCTCAACAAGACGGGCGACGATGTCCTGCGGGTCGGTGATCGGCGAAACGGTCACGTTTGCCACAACCGGAACGACCGGCGCGTTTACCGTTACCTTCGACAGGGCTTCGCGCATTGCGTCTGCGGCCGTCTGCATCAGCGCCGAATGGAAGGGCGCGGAGACCTGCAGCATCAGCGCGCGCTTGGCGCCCTTTTCGGTGCAGATGCGAGCGGCGTGCTCGACGGCAGGCTTCGCGCCGGAGATCACCAGCTGGCCACCGCCATTGTCGTTGGCGATCTGGCAAACAGAGCCCTGCGCGGCCTCGGCACACGCGGCCTCGACCTGATCCTGCTCGAGGCCGATGATCGCGGCCATCGCGCCCTCGCCCACCGGAACAGCTGCCTGCATGGCATTACCGCGGATGCGCAGGAGACGCGCGGTATCGCCGATCGAGAACGCACCGGCAGCGGCGAGCGCCGAGTATTCGCCAAGCGAGTGGCCGGCGACGTAGGTGACCTTGTCCTTCAGCGAGAAGCCGCGCGCTTCAAGCACGCGGATCGCGGCCAGCGAAACAGCCATCAGCGCCGGCTGCGCGTTGGCAGTCAGCGTCAGCTCATCTTCAGGACCTTCCCACATCAGCGTGGAAAGCTTCTGGCCCAGCGCATCGTCAACTTCGGCGAATACGGCACGGGCTTCCGGGAAGGCATCGGCAAGATCCTTGCCCATCCCCACGGCCTGGCTACCCTGGCCCGGAAAGGTAAAGGCGATCGTCATGACGGCGTTTCTCCAGCCTGTTGTCGAGCGAGCGTGTGGCGCAAGGAGCCAGTGAGGTCAAGGCCGCAATGCAACGTCGGCGCGGCTTGTCCCTGCGCATTTCGCCTCCGCAGGTTCCCTTTGGATGAGTTTTCTGGCTGTTTATTGACGCAGATGTCCCTTTCGATGGCGGGGCAAACTTGCGTTCGGCGCAAAAACCTGTATAGACGCCCGCAATCTGCCGGTCCCAGCTGGGGGCTGAACGGAGGGCTGTTGCCGTTTCGAATAGAGGCGGCCGCATGTGAGGGCAAGTCTCTCCGCCTCCCGTGTCTCCGCTCTCGACCGTCTCGTCATGCTCCTTTCTTCGGCCGCTTCGCGGACAAGAGAAGTTGCAGAGGCTTAGCCGCCGGGCCCGACAGAGAAACGAAGAAAGGCAAGAGAATATGGCTCTTTACGAACACACGTTCCTTGCCCGGCAGGATCTCTCCGCGCAGCAGGTCGAAGCCCTTGTCGAGCAGTACAAGGCAGTGATCGAATCGCTGGGCGGCACGGTTGGCCGGGTTGAGAACTGGGGACTGAAGTCCCTCACTTACCGCATCAACAAGAACCGCAAGGCGCACTACACGCTCATGGACATCTCGGCTCCGGCCGCTGCCATCCAGGAGCTCGAGCGCCAGGAGCGTCTGTCGGAAGACGTCCTCCGCTTCCTGACCGTCCGCGTCGAAGCGCACGAGGAAGGCCCGTCGGCAATGATGCAGAAGCGCGATGACCGTGAGCGTGAAGGCCGCTTTGGCGACCGTCCTCGCTTCGGCGATCGTGATCGTGGCCCGCGCCGTCCGCGCGAACAGGCTGAAGGAGCAGCGGAATAATGGTCGACATCAACCAGATCCCGACTCGGCGTCCGTTCCACCGTCGCCGCAAGACCTGCCCGTTCTCCGGCGCGAACGCACCGAAGATCGACTACAAGGACGTCCGTCTGCTGCAGCGCTACATCTCGGAGCGCGGCAAGATCGTTCCGTCCCGCATCACGGCTGTCAGCCAGAAGAAGCAGCGCGAGCTCGCCAAGGCGATCAAGCGCGCCCGCTTCCTCGGCCTGCTTCCGTACGTCGTGAAGTAAGACTTTCCGGGGCGGCTCGCCGCCCCGGCTTCCACCCTCGCGGTCGGCGCGTCGGTGTGATTCCCAAATCCGAGTTGGGCTACATGGCCCTAACTGCCAACGCGGCAGGACAGCGACCCGGGCACCCAGCCCCACTTGATGTCCTGCCTTTCATGTCCTGGCCGCAAGCGGCCATGAAGGAGCAAGACAATGCAGGTTATTCTTCTCGAGCGTATCGCACGCCTTGGCCAGATGGGCGACACCGTCCGCGTCAAGGACGGTTTTGCACGCAACTACCTTCTGCCGCAGGGCAAGGCGCTCCGCGCGACCGAAGCCAACATGAAGAAGTTCGAGGCTCAGCGTGCCCAGCTCGAAGCCCGCAACCAGGAGCGCAAGGCCGAGGCTTCCAAGGTCGCCGAAGGTCTCGACGGCAAGAGCTTCGTCATCATCCGCTCGGCTGGTGAAACCGGCCAGCTTTACGGCTCGGTCTCGACCCGCGACATCGCCGACCTGCTGGTCGCCGAGGGCTTCAACGTTTCGCGCAACCAGGTTGAGCTGAACCACCCGATCAAGGCGATCGGCATCTCCGACATCGTCGTTTCGCTGCACCCGGAAGTCCAGGTCACGATCCAGCTGAACATCGCCCGTACGGCTGAGGAAGCCGAGCGTCAGGCAGCCGGCGAGAAGCTCGATTCGGCTGAGGCCATCTACGGCGAGGACATCAACGAGAACGCCCGTCCTGAGTCGTTCTTCGATCCGAACGCCGAAGGCTTCGAAGACGAAGAGTAAGAATTCGCCGCCTGGCGGTGAGTACAGGCCCGTCCGGGTAACCGGGCGGGCCTCTTGTTTTCGAACCTTTTTTCTCCGCCGAAGTTGTGCAAGCATGGGGCTTGTTGTTCGGAGGCGGAGGACATGAACCGTTTACTTCATGGTGTCGTCGAGCGGCTGGTTCGTACCGGAAATCTTTCTCTCACATACCCGGACGGTACGACTGAACACTTTGGAGACGGGACCGGCCAGCGCATCCACGTTGCCATCAAGACCAAGCACGCACAGCGCGCGATCTTGTTCGATCCCTGGCTCGCGGTGCCTGAAGCCTACATGGAAGGCGAACTGGAAATCCTTGAGGGCGACGTCCTCTCGTTCCTGAAGATCGCCTATGAGAATATGGGGCCGTGGAGTTACGGCAACGCGTGGGCCAAAGCGTTGGAAAGCGTCCGTGTCGCCCTGCGCCGCTTCCACCAGATCAACACAGCGCACCGGTCACGCAAGAACGTCGAACACCACTACGACCTGTCGCGCGAGTTCTACCGCCTCTTCCTCGACGAGGACATGCAATACTCCTGCGCCTATTTCGAGCGGCCCGACATGACGCTCGAGGAAGCGCAGCTCGCCAAGAAGCGCCACCTGGCAGCAAAGCTCGACCTGAAACCCGGCCAGCAGGTGCTCGACATCGGTTCGGGCTGGGGCGGCCTTGGCCTCTACCTTGCCCAGAATTTCGACGTCGACGTCCTTGGCGTCACGCTCTCCACCGAACAGCACGCGGTGGCCACCGATCGCGCGCATGACCTTGGCCTTGACCGCCACGTCCATTTCGAGCTTCGCGACTATCGCAGCTTGCAGGAGCGGTTTGACCGCATCGTCTCGGTCGGCATGTTCGAGCATGTCGGCGTCAACCACTACCGTACCTTCTTCGAGAAGTGCGCGTCGCTGCTCAAGCCCGACGGCGTGATGGTGCTGCACTCGATCGGTCGCGCCGGCCCGCCCGCCGCGACCAATGCCTTTATCCGCAAGCACATCTTCCCGGGCGGCTATATCCCTGCCCTTTCCGAGGTGCTGCCACACATCGAAAAGGCCGGCCTGTTCGTCACCGACACGGAGATCCTGCGGATCCACTACGCCGAGACGCTGCGTCACTGGCGCGAGCGCTTCATGGCAAACCGCGACAAGGTGCTCGAGATCTACGACGAGCGCTTCGCGCGGATGTGGGAATTCTACCTCGCAGGCTCCGAGGCCGCGTTCCGCTGGCAGGACATGATGGTGTTCCAGCTGCAGCTTTCGCCACGCAACGACACCCTGCCGCTGACACGCGACTACATCACCCTCGCCGAGAAGGAGATCGCCAAGCGCGATAGCCCTGCCGCAAGCCGGGGCGCCCCGGCTGCCGCATCTTCGGCGAAGCGGAAAAAGGTGACGGGAAAGGGCTGATCGCCCCTTAACCGGGACGGGCCGCGCGGCTATGCTCCCGCCGCAAACGGGTCAAGCGCGAATCAGTGACTCGCTCCATCGAGCTGTGAACTTCTGTGGATCACGGTAGCGATCTGGGGCGCGTCCAAAGCTCCGGTAGCTTGGTGCTTTGAATGTCCGCCCATGCGGTCTAGGACTGTTTCGGAGATGATGCCGGAGCCAGTCTCGCGTGCCGGCCCGACAATGGCAATTGGAACCGGCATGGCGGAAGCAGCACGCAAATTCAGCTCAGCGGAGACGCCTCTCTATCGTGAGGCGCCCAATAACATCGAAGCCGAGCAGGCTCTCCTCGGTGCTATCCTTGTCAACAACGACGCGTTCTATCGCGTCTCGGACTTCCTGAAGCCGACTCACTTCTACGAGCCGCTTCACCGCAAGATCTACGAAGTCGTCTCGGACCTGATCCGGATGGGCAAGATGGCCAATCCGGTGACGATCAAGACGTTCCTGCCCGCCGACGAGAAGGTCGGCGACATGACAGTCGCGCAGTACCTTGCACGCCTCGCGGCAGAGGCCGTCACCGTCATCAATGCGAGCGATTATGGTCGTGCGATCTACGACCTCGCAACGCGCCGCGCGCTGATCCAGGTTGGCGAGGACATGGTCAACATCGCCTATGATGCGCCTGTCGACATGTCCCCGTCCGACCAAATCCAGGACGCCGAACGCCGCCTGTTCGAGCTCGCGGAAAGCGGACGCTATGACGGCGGCTTTGAAAGCTTCTCCGACGCGCTCAAGACCGCGATCGATATGGCAAGCGCGGCCTACATGCGCGATGGCCATCTGTCGGGCATCTCGACGGGCCTGTATGACCTCGACGCCCGCATGGGCGGCCTGCAGCCTTCGGACCTTATCGTCCTCGCTGGCCGTCCGGGTATGGGTAAGACCTCGCTTGCGACCAACATCGCCTTCAACATTGCTGCGGCCTATGAGCCGGAGCAGCAGGCAGACGGCTCGTTCAAGGCCAAGAACGGCGGCGTGATCGGCTTCTTCTCGCTCGAAATGTCGGCAGAACAGCTGGCAACGCGTATCATTTCAGAGCAGGCGGAAGTGCCTTCATCGAAGATCCGTCGCGGTGACCTCACCGAAGCCGACTTCGAGAAGCTGGTCAGCTGCACCCAGACGCTGCAGAAGATCCCGCTCTACATCGACTCGACCGGTGGCATCTCCATCGCGCAGCTTGCGGCACGTTCGCGCCGTCTCAAGCGCCAGCGCGGCCTCGACGTCCTGGTGATCGACTATATTCAGCTCATGCAGGGCTCGTCCGCCCGAGCCTCGCAGAACCGCGTGCAGGAAATCACTGAAATCACCACCGGCCTCAAGGCGCTGGCAAAGGAGCTGTCGGTTCCGATCATCGCTCTCTCCCAGCTGTCGCGTCAGGTGGAATCGCGTGACGACAAGCGCCCGCAGCTCTCCGACCTTCGTGAATCGGGCTCGATCGAGCAGGACGCGGACGTCGTGCTGTTCGTGTATCGCGACGAGTACTACCTGCAGAACAAGCAGCCCGAGGAAGGCACCCCCGAATACGAGGAATGGCGCCTCAAGTACGAGCGCGCCAAGGGCAAGGCGGAAGTCATCATCGCCAAGCAGCGTCACGGTCCTACGGGCACCGTCGAACTCGCCTTCGAGGGCCAGTACACCCGCTTCTCGGATCTGGCGGACGAGGACCGTCTGCCCGAGCGCTTTGAGTAGTGCCTTGAGAAGCTGGTCGTTCCAGGCGACGCGCGCCCATGGCTAAGTCGCGCACGCAATTCATCTGCCAGAACTGCGGCACGGTTCACGCCCGCTGGGCTGGAAAGTGCGACGCGTGCGGCGAATGGAACACGCTGATCGAGGAAGGCACGTCCAGTGGCATCGGCGCCGGGCCTTCAAGCCTGCGTAGTGCGCGCAAGGGCCGGCCGGTAGCACTCACAACCCTCTCGGGCGAGATCGAGGAAGCGCCACGCATCGTCTCCGGTATCAGCGAGCTGGACCGCGCGACGGGAGGCGGCTTCGTGCGCGGTTCGGCGCTGCTGATCGGCGGCGATCCAGGTATTGGCAAGTCGACCCTGCTGACGCAGGCCGCGGCTGCGCTCGCATTGCGCGGTCATCGCGTCGTCTACGTCTCCGGTGAGGAGGCGGTAGCGCAGATCCGTCTGCGCGCGCAGCGGCTCGGCGCCGACAAAACGCCGGTCGAACTCGCGGCGGAGACGAATGTCGAGGACATTCTGGCGACGGTTGCCGAAGGCAAGCGCCCGGACCTCCTGATCCTCGACTCGATCCAGACCCTGTGGACCGACATGGCCGATTCCGCCCCTGGCACAGTGACGCAGGTGCGCGCGGCATCGCAGGCGATGATCCGCTATGCAAAATCGACCGGTGCCGCGGTCGTTCTCGTCGGCCACGTCACCAAGGAAGGCCAGATCGCCGGCCCGCGCGTGGTCGAGCACATGGTCGACGGCGTGCTCTATTTCGAGGGCGAAGGCGGCCACCACTACCGCATCCTGCGGACGGTGAAGAACCGCTTCGGCCCAACCGACGAAATCGGCGTCTTCGAGATGTCCGACCGAGGCCTGCGTGAAGTCGCCAACCCGTCTGAACTCTTCCTTGGCGAGCGCAGTGCAGCCGCGCCCGGCGCAGCAGTCTTCGCCGGCATGGAAGGCACGCGGCCGGTGCTGGTGGAAATCCAGGCGCTGGTTGCCCCCTCGCCGCTCGGCACGCCGCGCCGAGCCGTGGTTGGCTGGGATTCCTCGCGCCTGTCGATGGTGCTGGCGGTGCTGGAAGCCCATTGTGGCGTCCGCTTCTCGCAGCACGACGTCTACCTCAATGTCGCAGGCGGCTACCGGATCACCGAGCCGGCAGCGGATCTTGCCGTTGCGGCAGCTCTGGTTTCGTCGCTCACCGGTCTTGCCCTTCCAGCCGATTGCGTTTATTTCGGCGAAATCAGCCTTTCGGGGGCGATACGGCCAGTCGCACACGCCCAGCAGCGCCTGAAAGAGGCGGAAAAGCTGGGTTTTGCAAGGGCGGTGATGCCGCCCTCGAATGGTGACGAGCCAGGTGGCGGCGCGCGGGGAAACTTTCAGCCGTCTACGCTTTCGGAACTCGTCGCGCGGATCGCCGGAGCGCGTGCGCGGGACGCAGATGGTTGATGAAACTGGCGGCGCATGCGCCATGATGGAGTGACAGCTCGAATGCCAATCACCCTGCTGGACGGTATCCTCGTCGGCTTCACGCTGGTTTCCGCCATGCTGGCGATGGTCCGCGGATTTTCCCGCGAGGTTCTGTCGATCGCGTCATGGGTGGCTGCGGCCGCTGCGGCATATTTCTTCCACCCCATTGTTCTGCCTTACGTTCAGCCCTACATAGACCACGCACAGGTACAGCTCGCCGTCGCGGCAGCCATCGTGTTCTTCGTCGCGCTGATCGTGGTGACCATTATCACCATGAAAATCGCCGACTTCATCATCGATTCGCGCATCGGCGCGCTCGATCGCACGCTTGGCTTCCTTTACGGCGCTGCCCGTGGCGTGCTGGTGGTTGCAGTGGGCCTGCTTTTCTTCTCGTGGCTCGTCGGACCGAACGCCCCGACATGGATTTCCGAGGCGAAGTCGCTGCCGCTGCTGGAAGGTGTGGGAGACTGGCTGGAAAGCATCCTGCCGGACGACCCGGAAAACTCCATCCTTGATCGTATCAAGGGAGATGGCGCAGGCGAAGCGCCAGCCGAGAACTAGGACCAGTCCCCAAAGGGACAAGAACACAACGCACATAGAGCGGTATGAAGGGCGCAGACCAATGGCTGACGCAGACGATACTCCGTTTTCCTCAGGTGCCGACGACCGCTTTCATGACGAATGCGGCGTTTTCGGCATCTTCGGCAGGCCCGACGCGGCAGCCATCGTAACGCTGGGACTGCACGCGCTGCAGCACCGCGGACAGGAGGCGGCGGGCATCGTCTCCTTTGACGGCCACAAGTTCTTCGTCGAGCGGCACATTGGCCTGATCGGTGACAACTTCACCAAGCAGTCGGTCCTCGACCGCCTCAAAGGCAACCGCGCTATCGGCCATACCCGCTACGCGACCACCGGCGGCGCCAGCMYCCGCAACAYCCAGCCGCTGTTCGCCGAACTCGCCGAAGGCGGCATCGCCGTTGCCCACAACGGCAACCTCACCAACGCGATGACGGTGCAGCGCGCACTGCAGAAGCAGGGCGCGATCTTCACCTCGACCTCCGACACCGAGACGATCCTCCACCTCATCGCCATGAGCCGTGAGGCGGACATCAACTCGCGTTTCATTGATGCTGTCCGTCAGATCGAAGGCGCCTTCTCGCTGGTCGCGCTGACCGCGAAGAAGATGATCGGCTGCCGCGATCCGCTCGGCATCCGCCCTCTAGTGCTCGGTGACCTCGACGGCGCCTGGATCCTCGCGTCGGAAACCTGCGCGCTCGACATCATCGGCGCCCGCTTCGTCCGCGACATCGAGCCGGGCGAGATGGTGGTCATCACCAGCAAGGGAATCGAGAGCTTCTATCCGTTCGAGAAGCAGAAGGCGCGGTTCTGCATCTTCGAATACGTCTACTTCGCCCGCCCCGACTCCACGATCGAGGGCCGCAACGTCTACACGGTGCGCAAGCAGATCGGCGTTGAACTCGCCCGCGAGAACCCGGTCGACGCAGACATCGTCGTTCCGGTTCCGGATTCGGGCACGCCCGCTGCCATCGGCTTCAGCCAGGCCTCGGGGATTCCGTTCGAACTCGGCATCATCCGCAACCACTACGTGGGCCGCACCTTCATCCAGCCTGGCGACTCCATCCGTCACATGGGCGTGAAGCTGAAGCACAACGCCAACCGCAAGATGATCGAAGGCAAGCGCGTCGTCCTCGTTGACGACTCGATCGTTCGTGGCACCACCAGCCAGAAGATCGTGCAGATGGTGCGCGACGCCGGCGCCCGCGAGGTGCACATGCGCATCGCGTCGCCTCCGACCCGCGCCTCGTGCTTCTACGGCGTCGACACGCCGGAGAAGTCGAAGCTGCTCGCCTCGCGGATGACCGTCGAGGAAATGGCCGACTTCATCCGTGTCGATTCGCTCGGCTTCCTGACGATCGACGGTCTCTACCGCGCGGTCGGCGAGGCAGCCCGCGACAACGCGCTGCCCCAGTACTGCGACGCCTGCTTCACAGGCGAGTACCCGACTCGCCTTGCCGACATGGAAGGTTCGGAAAACGTCCGCACCCTGTCGCTGCTGGCCAGCAACTCCTGATCAGGGCGATACCAGCTTAAGGCCGATGATGCCGGCCGCAATCATGACGATGCAGAGAATGCGCATGATTTCGGCCGGCTCAGAAAACAGCAGGATGCCGAGGATCGCGGTGCCGATGGTGCCGATGCCGGTCCAGATGGCATAAGCCGTGCCGAGCGGCAGCGTGCGCAGGGCAAGGCCCAACAAAAACAGGCTCACGCCCATTGCGCCGACGGTGAACAAGCTCGGTACGAGCTTCGAGAATCCGTGGGTGTATTTGAGGCCGACCGCCCAGGCCACTTCGAACAATCCGGCGAAAAACAGATAAATCCAGGCCATTGCCCGTCTCCTTTGAGGAGATGGGGCCGTCCCCATCTGTTGTCCGAAGACCGGGTCGTCCCGGCCGGGCAGATATGGGACGCACCGTCAGGAAGGTCAAGCGGGTTCCCCTCCCGCCCCGATTAGGCTAAGTCGGCTCGTGAACTGGCCGAAGCGCCACAATCAACCATGGGAATTATCATGTCCGAAGCCCCTGATCTGTCCGGCCGCATCGCTCTTGTTACCGGCGCCTCCCGCGGCATCGGATATTTTATCGCCAAGGAACTCGCCGCTGCCGGCGCGCATGTGATCGCCGTTGCGCGCACCGTGGGCGGGCTGGAAGAGCTCGACGACGAGATCAAGGCATCGGGCGGCCAGGCAACCCTGGTGCCGCTCGACCTCACCGACATGGCCGGCATCGACCGCCTTGGCGGCGCAATTCACGAACGCTGGGGCAAGCTCGACATCCTCGTTGCCAACGCCGCGATCCTCGGCGTCATTGCGCCGCTTGGCCACGTTGAGGCGAAGACCTTCGAGAAGGTGATGAACATCAACGTCACCGCGACCTGGCGGCTGATCCGATCGGTCGACCCGCTGCTGCGCCTCTCCGACGCTGGCCGCGCCATCATCATGTCCTCGGGCGCCGCCCATAGCGCGAAGGCCTACTGGGGGCCCTACGCGGCCTCCAAGGCGGCAGTCGAAGCCATGGCGCGCTCCTGGGCCGACGAGACCAAGAATCTTGCGCTGAGGGTCAACTGCGTGAACCCGGGCCGCACGCGCACCGCGATGCGCGCGCTGGCGATGCCGGGCGAGGATCCCAAGACGGTCCCGCATCCGTCAGAGGTCGCCCCCAAGATCATCCCGCTCGCCAGCCCGACGCTGACCGAAACCGGCGCGATCTACGACGTGCGCGCGGAGAAATTCCTGCGATACTCCATGCCGCAGTAACCCTGCGTCACACTATCGACCGGGTTTCCCGCCCATGCTAAGCATCTGAACGTTGCTTGCATCTTCGAGACAGCTGGAAACCCCACATGAAGACTTCTCTGCTCTTTGCGCTTGGTCTTGCGGTCGCCGCGGTCGTTCCCGCCCAGGCGGACGTCTTCAGCTCGCAGAGCTTCGACGGCAGTCCGTCGACGTCGGATGCCCTGCCGGGCGTTAATCTCGACGTCGTGCCGGGTGTAACTTCCGGCAGCAACTGCAAGGAAGAGATGGTTCCGTCCTATTCGGGCAACCTCGCCGGTGAGACCAGGGCGACGACCTGCCAGTTCGGCAATTTCTCGATCACGACCACCGGCCAGTCGCAGGCGCGGAAGTACCTCGACCTCACCTATGGCGGCAACCCGCCACCGTGGGAGCAGGGCTGGAGGCCCTAAACACAATTTTCGCGTGAGCGGCGATTGACGCGTCAGGTCCTTGCGCTACCCTTCCCTCCTGCTCAGCCTGGCGACGTTCGACTGAACCGGAGGCGAACTTGATCCTGATCGGACTCATCATCGCCGCCGTAGCTGCGGCATGGCTTGCCGCGGCCTTCTGGTTTTCCCGCCGGCATAAGATCAGCTTCCATCAGGCGGCGCTCTACGTGCCGCTGGCGGCGCTGTGGCGCGTCGATGCGACGGCGCTGGAGGATACGGCCGATGATGAAGGTCCAATCCTCTATATCGTCTCGCACCAGTCGCGGCTCGATCCGGCATTGATGCTGAGCCTCCTGCCGGAGGACACGCTCCATATTCTCGACGACCGGGCAGCACGCTCGATCTGGCTGGAGCCCTGGCGGGAGCTCGCCCGCACCATCGCCTTTAATCCGGAGCATGTCTTCGTCAGCCGGCGGCTGGTGCGCGTGCTGCGTAGCAAGGGGCGTCTCTGCGTCTACCTCGCGGCCGACATGGACCCAAACTCTCGCGCCTTCCGCCTCTACCGTGCGGTTGCGCGCATCGCGCTGCGCGCCGAGGCGCGGGTGCAGCCGATCCATGTCGAGGGGGCCGACAGGCTGACGTCGTCGTTTGTCGAAAGCAGCACCGGCAAGCGCCAGCTGTTTCCACAGCTGGCAGTGAGAACCCTGAAGCCGATCACCCTCGAGGAACTTGTCGCGCGCGATCCGGAGATAAACACCTCCTCCGCGGCGCTTTACGCACGCTGCGAAGAGCTGCGCCGGCGCGAGGCGGCTGCCGCCGCCTGAGCCGCGGTCAGAAGTCTTCTTCGCCCTTCGGCTCTTCCTGCAAGGCGGCTTCCAGCCTGGCGGCCTCGACCTTCTCGCGGCGCTTGTAGGCGACAGCACTGAACGGGAGGAAGATCAGATAGGCAATTGCCGACGCGGCCATCGTCTCCCAACTGAAGCTGAAGAACAGCGCGACGTAGAGGACGATGCCGAGCATCAGCGGCATGACCAGGTCGCGGCGAACGCGGATGCCGGTCTTGCCGGAATAGACCGGAAGCTGGCTGACCATCAGCAGGGCGACGACCACCGAATAGGCGCTGGCGCAGAAGGCCGTGACCTCGTTGCGGGGCATGCCGAGGAAGCCGAGATAGAGCGGCAGCAGGACGAGCAGAGCGCCCGCCGGTGCCGGCACGCCGACGAAATAATCCGCCTTCCACGCTGGCCGGTTCGGGTCTTCCAGCATGACGTTGAAGCGCGCGAGGCGCAGGCAGCAGGCGATGGCAAACATCAGCGCCGCGATCCAGCCGAACGCCCCTGCCACGTCGAGCATGTAGGCGTAGAGGAGCAGCGCCGGTGCTGCGCCGAAGTTGACGATGTCCGCGAGCGAATCCATCTGCGCGCCGAAGTTCGAGGTGCCCTTCAGCATGCGGGCGATGCGGCCATCGACGGCGTCGAGAAGGGCCGCGACCAGCACCATCGTGACGGCAAGCTCGAAACGGCCTTCAAATGCAAGGCGAACGCCGGTGAGGCCGGCGCAGATCGCCAGCACCGTCATCAGGTTCGGGACGAGCACGCGCAACGGAATGCCGCGCAGGCTGCGGCCGCGGCTGCCGGGTCCTTCAGCTTGAGGATCGACGTCCATGGGTCACGACACCCTGACCAGCGGCGTCCGCGGCGCGCCAAATTCGGCGATGATCGTCTCACCGGCGACTGCGGACTGGCCGACCGCAACCATCGGGGCGAAGCCCTCCGGAAGGTAGATATCGACGCGCGAGCCGAAGCGGATCAGGCCAAAGCGCTCGCCGGTCGAAATGTCGTTGCCCTGCTCCGCCCAGCACAGGATGCGACGGGCGACGAGGCCCGCCACCTGAACGACACCGATGCGGCCGTTGGGGCTGTCGATGACGAGACCATTGCGCTCGTTCTCGACGCTCGCCTTGTCCAGCTCGGCGTTGAGGAACTTTCCGGGGCGGTGCTCGATCGTCGCAATGCGGCCACGTACCGGCGAGCGGTTCACGTGGCAGGAAAAGACATTCATGAACACGGAGATGCGAAGCATCTTGCTGTTGCTGAGGCCGAGCTCGCGTGGCGGCACTGCGGGACCAACGGCAGACACGATGCCGTCGGCCGAGCTGATGACGAGCCGGTCATCGATCGGAGTCACACGCTCGGGATCGCGGAAGAAGTAGGCGCACCACGCGGTCAGGATCGCCCCGATCCAGAACAGGCTGGTCGAGAAGAAGCCGAGGATGATGGCAACGGCAGCAAAGGCGGCAATAAAAGGCCATCCTTCGCGGCGCACCGGCACCAGTGTGTTCCTGATCGTGTCGGCGATGCTCATGCGGCCTGACTTCTCCCTCTCAAGACTGGAGGTGGACCTTTAACGGATTGACGCACCAAGGGCAACGTGACCCGTGGACGCCGGAAGCCGGCATCCGGGGCCGCGCGCGAGCGCGGTGCCATCAGGGCGCGGGCGCTCAGCCCTGTTCCGGTTCGACCTCGGGGGTGCGGCGACGGACGAGGATTCCCATCTCGTCTTCCTCGCGTGCGCGCCGCAATGCCTCCTCGGCCTCGGTCGCCTCGCGCTGACGATCCCACATTTGGGCATAGAGGCCGCGCCTTGCAAGGAGCTCGGCGTGGCGGCCGCGCTCGGCGATCTGGCCGTCCTTCAGCACGATGATCTCGTCGGCGCTGATTACCGTCGACAGGCGGTGGGCGATAACGAGTGTCGTCCTGCCCTGGCTGACGAGGTCGAGCGCTGCCTGGATCTCCTGCTCGGTCTGGGTGTCGAGCGCGGAGGTCGCCTCGTCGAGCATCAGGATCGGCGGCGCCTTGAGAATGGTGCGGGCAATCGCCACGCGCTGCTTCTCGCCGCCGGAAAGCTTCAGGCCGCGCTCGCCGACCATCGTCTTGAAGCCATCCGGGAGCTGCAGGATGAAGTCCCTGATCTGCGCGAGCTCGGCTGCGCGTGCCACCTCCTCTTCCGTGGCCGACATGCGGCCATAACGGATGTTGTAGAGGATGGTGTCGTTGAACAGCACCGTGTCCTGAGGAACCATGCCGATCGCCGCGCGCAGGCTCTCCTGCGTCACGTCGCGGATGTCCTGGCCATCGATGCGGATCGAGCCGGACTGGATGTCGTAGAAGCGGAACAGCAGTCGCGAGATGGTCGACTTGCCGGCACCCGACGGGCCAACGATCGCAACCGTCTTGCCGGCGGGAACCTCGAAGGAAATGCCCTTGAGGATCGGGCGCTCCGGATCGTAGGCGAAGTGAACGTTCTCGAAGGTGACGGTGCCGTCCCTGACTTCCAGGGGCCTTGCGTCTTCCTTGTCCTTCACCTCCGGCTTCACGTCGAGCAGGTCGAACATCTGTTCGATGTCGGTCAGCGCCTGGCGGATTTCGCGGTAGATGAAGCCAATGAAGTTGAGCGGGATGGACAGCTGCATCAGCATCGCGTTGACGAAGACGAAGTCGCCGATCGTGTGCGTGCCGCGCATGACTTCCCAGGCCGACAGCGCCATCACGGCTGCCATCCCGACGCCGAAGATCACGCCCTGGCCGAAGTTCAGCCAGCCGAGCGAGGTCCAGGTGCGGGTCGCGGCGTCCTCGTAGCGCGCCATCGAGCGGTCGAAGCGCTCCGCCTCCATCTTCTCGTTCGAGAAGTACTTTACCGTCTCGTAGTTGAGCAGCGAATCGACAGCCTTGGTGTTGGCGTCTGTGTCGCTCTCGTTCATTTCGCGGCGGATGGAGATGCGCCAGTCGCTCGCCTTGACTGTGAACCAGGTGTACACCCAGACCGTCACGGCGATAATGGCGACATAGATCCAGCCGTAGACCACCCAGAAGATGATCGCCGTCAGCGCGAACTCGAGCACGGTTGGCGCCGTATTGAGGATGGTGAAGCGGACGATCGTCTCGATGCCCTTCACGCCACGCTCGATGATGCGCGACAGGCCGCCCGTGCGGCGCTCGAGGTGGAAGCGCAGCGACAGGTTGTGCATGTGCACGAAGGTCCGGTAGCCAAGCTGGCGCACCGCGTTCTGGCCGACGCGGGCAAACAGCGCGTCACGCAGCTGGTTGAAGCCGAGCTGGACGATGCGGACGAAGTTGTACGCCAGCACCAGCATGATCGGCGCAACGAGCAGCGACGGGATCCATGGGTAGGGCTGGAACTCGCCCGTCAGGGCGTCGGTCGACCACTTGAAGAAGTAGGGGACCAGAACGAGGATCAGCTTGGAGATGACGAGGAAAAACGTCGCCCACAGCACGCGGACTTTGAGGTCCGGACGTCCCGCCGGCCACATGTAGGGCCACAGGTTTGCCAGCGTGCTGAATGTCGAGCCGGAATCAGCTGAAACAGTCTTGGAAGCCAAAATATTCGTCCTGTAATCGGTCAGTCCCGCGCGGCCGGCTTGTCGGCACAGCAGGAGGAAAGCAAACCGCTGATCGCGGCGGAAAGTTCTGCAAGGGCGGCCCGGTCCGCCTCATAACGGGAGCGCTGCCGCTCGGGCGTCACGCGCACCAAACCGGCATCGACCAGAACCTTGAGATGTTGCGAGACGGTCGATTGCGCAAGGTCCAGCCGCTCCACGACGTCCTTGCAACAGCAAGCATCAACGCCGGCAAGGTGCTGCAGGATGTCGATGCGGGCAGGATGCGAGAGCGCCGCGAGCTTCGCCGCGATCGCAACACTATCGCAGGCAGGCCTGATATCAGATGCAGCGGAACAATTCATCGTCTATCGCCGATAGACGATGAATGTGCGAAAAACAAGGCGGCGGAGAAATTTCTTCCTCCGCCGCCGACTTTCGCACTGTTCTTACTGCGGCTTCACGACCTGATCGGCGATCGCGTCGAGGTCGGCCTGCTCGCCTTCCTCGGTCACCTGCGGCACCGTGAAGACCTGTCCGGGCCAGATCAGGTTCGGATTGCGTATCTGATCCTGGTTGGCGAGGTAGATGGTCGAGTAGCGGACGCCGCGACCATAGACGCGGCGCGAGATGCGCCAAAGCGAGTCGCCGCGACGGATGATGACCGATCCGTCTACACGCTGCAGAGCCGGAGCGGTCAGGTCGCCCGACTGGGTGTCCAATGCCGCGGCCTGCGTGTCAGAGCCGGATGCACTAGGATCTGCAGCATCCGTCGAACCAGCCGCCTGCCCTGCTGCGGACGGCGCCGTGCTGTCAGACGGCTGCTGCATGGCAACAGCCGAAAGCGTCTCTCCAGCCTCGCGCTCGAACGGCACCGCTGCGCGGGCAATCACACTGCCGTCGCGCGCAAGCAGATCAGCGCGGATCACGTAGCTGCCAACCGGAAGGTCGCGCTTGGCTTCGACCAGGAAACGGCCGGCCTTCGAGGAAACGCTGTCGCCCAGCAGGATGTCGCCGGCATAGACGCGCACGGTGAAGCCGGGATCGGCATGACCCGCCACGAAGATGGTGTCGCCCTCGATCTCGACGGCCTCGACCACAACCTGCCCCGTCTGCGCTGGCTGCGGCTCGGGTGCCGATTGCGGCTCAGGCGACGCGGCGGCGACTTCCTGTTCGGTAGAGCTCTGATCGGTATCGGGTTCGGCGGCTGAAGCGTCGCTCTCAGCCTCATCTTCCGCCGCGGCGACAGTACGCTGCTCGGCGGCAGGCGCCTCGGAGGCCGGCGAGGCTTCTTCGGAAGCGGCTACGGCTGGCTCATCCGTGGAGGATGCGCTCTCCTCGGCCTGCGCAGGCGCGGCCGGCTCTTCGGATTCCTTCTTTGCTTCGGGAACGGCCATCAGCTGCGCGGCTGCGCCCGGTTCCTGCACCATGGCGAGGACCTGGCCGTCCTTCTTCTCAGGGATCGAGACGACGGCCGTCTCGCTAGATTCGATCACCTCGCCTTCCGGCGTCGTCGCGCGTAGCGACAGGACGTAGTCGCCCGGAGCCAGCGGGTTATCGAAGACGATCACGAACTCGCCGCCTTCGTTCGCCTCGGTACCGGCAAGCTGCGTGTCGCCATGCAGCACCTCGACCTTTGCCTTGGCGGGAGCAGTACCGGCGACCACCACGGAGCCGTCGGCTTCTACGCGGAGAACATCGAAATTCGGAGCAGGAAGACGAGCCTCTTTTTCCGTCGTCTGCGGCTCGGCAGGTTCCTTGGCTGTTTCGGTTGCAGGCTGCTGCGCCTCGGGCTGCGGTTCCGTCTTCGCCGGCTGTTGCGGTGCCGGCTGATTTGCGGAAGTTTCCGCCACTGATGCCGGCTGCCGACCCAGCCACGGATCGAGAGCGCCTGTCACATAAGCGGCCCCTGTCGCTGCAACCACGCCTCCCCCCACGAACAGGAGCGCCTTGAGCCAGACTGGCATCATGATAGAGCTTTCCTTTGCCTGCGTTTTCCTGCGTCTAGCCTGTTTTTCAGGTACCTACAACAAAAACACCTTGATGCCTTGACCATCACCCAAGCGTAGTCACCAATCTCCTTCATGAATATGATTCGTTCAATTTGCGTGTACTGCGGCTCCTCGCCCGGACGCAGTGAAACGTACGTCGAAGCCGGCTACGCCCTCGGCAGGGCGATCGCCGCGTCAAAGCTGCGTCTCGTCTATGGCGGCGGCACCAAGGGCATCATGGGCGCGGTTGCGCGCGGGACCCTCGAAGGCCGGGGCCAGGTGCTCGGCATCATTCCGCAATTCCTGATGAACAAGGAAGCGACGGAAGAAGGCCTCGGGGAGCTATCGCAGCTGGTGGTCACCGAGAACATGCACGAGCGCAAGCGCAAGATGTTCTTCGAATCCGATGCTTTTGTGGCGCTGCCCGGTGGTATCGGTACGCTCGAGGAAATCGTCGAGATCATGACCTGGGCGCAGCTCGGCAGGCACCGCAAGCCGATCGTGTTCGCAAACATCGAAGGCTTCTGGAATCCGATGCTGGCGCTGCTCGACCACATGCGCGACGCGGGCTTCGTGCACACGTCGCATCTGGTTCAGCCGCTGGTGGTGGACTCCGTCGACAAGATCGTTCCGGCGATCCTGTCGGAAGCCGCCTCCTCCGGAACTCCCAGCGAAGGCGACCCAAAGGTCATCGACCGTCTTTAGGCTCGGGCTTCGCGCCGAACAGCATCGACCATGTATAGAGCACGAGCGCGCTGACGATCAGCGCGAAGGCGATCATGCGCCCGGTACCGAACGGCTCGCCGAACAGGAAGACACCGATCAGCGCGATCATCGTCGGCGCGAGGTATTGCATGATGCCGATGGTCGAGATGCGCAGGAGCTTGGCACCAAAGGCAAACAGGATCAGCGGAACCGCTGTGACGATGCCGGAGGCGAGCAGCATGAGGAAGTTGAAGCTGCTGTCGAAGAAGTGCCCCTGCCCCGTCTCCTCTAGCCAGAAGATGTAGGCAAGGCACGGCAGGCACAGGATCAGCACCTCGAGGAAGAAGCCCTGGCTGGGGCCCACCGGCAGCGTCTTGCGCAGGAAACCATAGATCGCGAACGAGAAGGCGAGCACCAGCGACACCCACGGCAGACCACCGGCGTCGAGAGTCAGGACGACGACCGCCAAGGTCGCCAGCATCAGCGCCACCATCTGGAGGCGCGTGAAGCGCTCCTTCAGGAACAGCGCGCCGAACACCATGCTGACGAGCGGATTGATGTAGTAGCCGAGCGCCGTTTCGACGGCGCGATCGGCCGCAATCGCCCAGACATAAACGCCCCAGTTGATGGTGATGATCGCCGCGGTGAGCGCGGCCATCGCCAGCGTGCGCGGCTGGCGGAATGCGATCTTGATATCGCCCGTACGGCCAAGCATCAGCAGCACGATGCCAGCCACCGGTACCGACCAGACAATGCGGTGAGCGATGATCTCCACTGGCGGGATGTACGAGATCGCCTTCATGTAGAGGGGAAGGAAGCCCCACATCAGGTAAGCGAAAAGCGCGAAGAAGAAGCCGCGCGTCGCGTCAGGCATACGCGACACCCCTTCGGTGGCGGGCGCCAGCTTCACATGTTCCTGCATTCAGATGCGTTTCCTTTGGGGCAATCTCCTACACCCGCAGGTGAAGAGCTACCAACGCGATTTTCTGATCAACCGATCAAAAGGACTGCACGGTTCCCTGATCAGGCGGCTGCGACCTTCATGTCCTCGCGGTTCTTGACCAGCTTGTAGATGATCGAGTCCATCAGCGCCTGGAACGAGGCATCGATGATGTTCTCGGACACGCCCACCGTCCACCAGCGCGCGCCGGTCGCATCGTGCGACTCAATGAGCACGCGGGTGATGGCCTCGGTGCCGCCGTTGAGAATGCGCACCTTGAAGTCGGTTAGCGAAAGATCGGCGATCTCGTCCTGGAACTTGCCGAGGTCCTTGCGCAGCGCAATGTCGAGCGCGTTGACCGGGCCATCGCCCTCAGCGACCGACATCTTCTGCTCACCGTCGATGACGAGCTTCACGATGGCTTCCGAGACAGTCTTCAGCTTGCCGGTGGCGTCGTAGCGGCGCTCGACCATGCAGCGGAAACCGGTGACGTGGAAGAAATCCGGCACTGAGCCAAGCGTGCGGCGGGCAAGCAGCTCGAAGCTCGCGTCGGCGCCCTCATAAGCGTAGCCCTGCGCCTCGCGCTCCTTGACCAGAGCGATGAGCGTATCGAGGCGCGGGTCGTCCTTGGCGACGTTGATGCCGCGGCGCTTGAGTTCGGCAATGAAGTTCGATTTTCCGCCCTGGTCTGAGACCATGACCTTACGGCTGTTGCCGACTGACTGCGGCGGTACATGCTCGTAGGTCTCTGGCTCCTTGAGAATCGCGGAGGCGTGGATGCCGGCCTTGGTCGCAAAGGCTGACGAGCCAACATAGGGCGCCTGCGCATCCGGCGCGCGGTTGAGAAGCTCGTCGAAAGCGTGCGACAGGCGCGAGATGCCCTTGAGCTTCTCGCGAGAAACGCCGGTCTCGAAGCGTTCGGCAAAACGAGGCTTGAGAACGAGCGTCGGCAGGATCGAAATCAGGTTGGCATTGCCGCAGCGCTCGCCGATGCCATTGAGCGTGCCCTGGATCTGACGCACGCCCGCCTCAACGGCTGCCAGCGAATTGGCGATTGCCTGGCCCGTGTCGTCATGGGCGTGGATGCCAAGATTTTCGCCGGGGATACCGCCGGCGATTACTTTCCCCACGATCTCGCGGATCTCGGACGGTAGCGTGCCGCCATTGGTGTCGCACAGCACGACCCAGCGCGCGCCGGCATCGTAGGCCGCCTTCGCGCACGCCATCGCGTATTCCGGGTTCGCCTTGAAGCCGTCGAAGAAGTGCTCGCAGTCGACCATCGGCTCCTTGCCGACAACCTTGGCGGCCTCCACCGACTCACGGATCGACTCGAGGTTTTCCTCGTTGGTGCAGCCGAGCGCGACGCGGACGTGATAATCCCAGCTCTTGGCAACAAAGCAGATGCAGTCAGAGTTCGCCTGCAGCAGCGCGGCAAGTCCCGGATCGTTCGAAGCGGAAATGCCCGCGCGCTTGGTCATGCCAAAGGCGACAAAACGCGACTTCGACGTACGCTTCTTTTCGAAGAAGGCGGTGTCCGTCGGATTGGCGCCCGGATAACCGCCCTCGACATAGTCGAAGCCGAACTCATCCAGCATGTTCGCGATGACAATCTTGTCCTCGACCGAAAAATCGACGCCCGGCGTCTGCTGGCCGTCCCGAAGGGTCGTGTCGAAGAGATAGATGCGCTTGCGTGTCATGCTTTGCCTGCAAATTTGTCGGTAGCATAGATGAGGCGATCGAGGATGCCGGGCTCGTTGTAGGCGTGCCCGGCCCCTTCGATCAGGTAAAATTCAGCGTCCGGCCAGGCTTTCGACAGCAGCCAGGCATATTTCGCCGGGCACGGCATGTCGTAGCGGCCGTGGACGATCAAGCCCGGAATGCCCCGAAGCTTGTGGGCATCGCGCAGAAGCTGGCCTTCGTCGAGCCAGGCGCCATGCGTGAAGAAGTGGTTCTCGATGCGCGCGAAGGCGAGCGCATAGTCGTCCTCACCGAAGCTGGCGGCGTTCGGATTGGGCAACAGCGTGATCGTCTCGCCTTCCCACAGACTCCAGGCCCGGGCGGCCTCAAGCTGCACCTTGCGGTCGGGATGCGTCAGGCGCTTGCGGTACGCCGCCATCAGGTCGCCGCGCTCTTCCTCGGGGATGGGCGCCAGGAAACGCTCCCACTTGTCCGGAAACATTTCAGAGACGCCGAACTGGTAGTACCAGTCGAGCTCGGGCTTGGTCAGCGTATAGACGCCGCGCACAACCAGTTCGCTGACGCGATCCGGATGCGTTTCGGAATAGGTCAGCGCCAGCGTCGAGCCCCACGAACCGCCGAACACCAGCCACTTCTCGAAGCCCGCCATCTCGCGCAACCGTTCGATGTCGGCGACGAGATGCCAGGTCGTGTTCGCCTCGAGCTCGGCATGCGGAGTCGAGCGCCCGCAGCCGCGCTGGTCGAACAGGATCACGTCGTAGAGCTCCGGATCGAACAGGCGGCGATGGGTCGGCGCTATACCGCCGCCCGGACCGCCGTGCAGAAACACCGCTGGTTTCGCGGCCCTGGTGCCGACGCGCTCCCAGTAGATCCTGTGCCCGTCGCCCACATCGAGAAAGCCGGTCTCGAACGGTTCGATTTCAGGATAAAGCGTACGCAGTGCGCTCAAAGCTGAAGCCCCCGGGCTGGCCAGTGCTCGGTCTCGTGGTCGGGATGCTGGAACGAGATTATTGATTCCTGCCGGGTATTTGCCGTGGTTTCCTCAAGAACCTCCGCCTCGAAGATGTGCTCCACCCATGGCAGCCGCCACTTGTAGTTCACCTGGATCTGCGGCTGCAGGTCCGAACGGTCGTCGAACGAACCGATTGAGATCTCCAGGCGTCCCGGATGGCGGTAGGTGAGCGGCGTGCCGCAGCGGCGGCAGAAGCCGCGCGAGATGTTCACGGACGACTGGTAGTAGGTCGGCTCTTCGCGGATCCATTCGACGCCGTCCTTCGGCGCCGTCACGAAGGCCGAGAAGAACGAGCCGAACTGCTTCTGGCACATGCGGCAGTGGCAGATCGAGGGCCTGCCGAGCTGCCCGTGGATGCGGTAACGCACCGCCCCGCACTGGCAGCCACCCGTTCTGACGGTGTCATTCATGACTTCTCCTCCCGAGGCCAAGTGTCTGTGTCGTGATCTGGATGCTGGTAGCTGACGATCGAAGCCAGGAACGTGGATGCCTCGACGTCTTCCTCCGTCAGGCGCCGCGGCAGCTTGTGAATGCTGTCCACGTAAGGGAGCTTCATCTCGACGCCGAACTGCACCGTCGGCGCGATGGTTTCCGGGGCATCAAAGGCGCCGATCGCGAGCGCGATTCCGTCCGGCGCCTCATAGGTCAGCGGAGTGCCGCACTCGCCGCAGAAGCCGCGCTGGACATGATTGGACGAACGAAACCGTTTCGGTTCACCGCGGGTCCAGGTGAGGCTCTCCTGCCGAACAGTCACCAGCGGAGCATAGAAATTGCCGAACGCCTTCTGGCACATGCGACAGTGGCACACGGAAGCGCCAGCCAGCGCACCCTCGACGCGAAACCGCACGGCACCGCACTGGCACCCGCCGGTGTAAATCGGCTTGTTGTCCAAAGTCATCGCTTCAACTCCCTGAAACGAGTGCCAGTATCCAGTCGACAGCCTAACCGTTTCTCTAGCGACTCTCTTGCGAAACTTCCGGGTGGTGACAGACTGCCTCGACGTTGTTGCCGTCAGGATCGATCACGAAGGCCCCATAGTAGTGCTCGTGGTAGTGCGGGCGCGGTCCGGGAGCGCCATTGTCGCGCCCTCCTGCAGCGATTGCCGAGGCATAGAAGGCATCGACCTCAGCGCGGCTATTCGCGCTGAAGGCGTAGTGCCTGCCCGGTCCCACTTCAGAACTGTGGTGCAGCCAGAATTCGGGCTTGGTGCGGCCGTAGCCGCCAACCTTCTGGCCACCGGTGTACTGCTCCGGCACGATGTAAAGCATCGAAATACCGAGCGGCGCCAGCGCCGCATCGTAAAAGGCCTTCGACTTTTCCCAGTCCGCGACCGGGATGCCGGTGTGATCGATCATCGCTTCACCTCCCAGGTTGTAACGCGTTCCCCCGTCACCGGATCCTTGCCGTCCTTGAGCTGAACCCCCTGTGCAAGCAGTTCGTCGCGGATGCGGTCTGCCTCCGCCCAGTTCTTCTCGCGGATCGCCGCCAGACGCTTCTCGACGAAGGACGCGACATCGATGTCGGTCTTGAGTGGCGAGAGGTCGATTCCAATGAGGGCTGCGGCAGAAAAGAGTTGCGACGGGGGCAGGTCCGAGTTCAGCAGGCGCAGGTATTCGGCCATGTCGAGGTCGTCGGCGAGTGCCGCGACGAACTCCTCACCGACCGGCTCAAGACTGCCGCCCTCGGCGCGGCGGCGCCACTTGGTGATGAGGCTTTCGGCCTCCTCCAGCTTGCGAACGGAGAAGTCGATCGGCTCGCGATAGTGGGTCGTGAGCATGGCAAGGCGCAGGACTTCGCCGGGCCACTTGCGGCCACCGAATTTTTCCGTTTCGAGCAGCTCGTGGATGGTGACGAAGTTGCCTTCCGACTTCGACATCTTGCGGCCTTCGACCTGCAGAAAGCCGTTGTGCATCCACACGTTGGCCATGCGGTCGGAACCAAAGGCGGAACAGGACTGCGCGATCTCGTTCTCATGGTGCGGGAAGACGAGGTCGATGCCGCCGCCATGAATGTCGAAGACGTTCTTCATCGGGTCGTCGCAGCGCAGGCCGCCACCGAACGGCTCGAGAAGCTTGGCCATCGACATGGCCGAACATTCGATGTGCCAGCCCGGACGGCCAAGCGTCGCAATGCCGGCGGGCGACGGCCAGCCCGGCTCGCCTTCCTTGGACGGCTTCCAGAGGACGAAATCCATCTCGTCGCGCTTGTAAGAGGCGACGTCCACGCGCGCGCCGGCGAGCATTTCGTCGAGCGGGCGGCGAGACAGGGCGCCATAGCGCGGGCCGGATCGCGCGTTCATCGCGGACGGCGAGAACAGCACATGGCCTTCGGCGACGTAGGCGACGCCCTTCACAACCAGCGTCTCGATCATCGCCTTCATCGCCTCGATGTGCTCGGTGGCGCGCGGCTGCGAATCCGGTTCACGACAGCCCAACGCCTTCACGTCGGACTGGAATTGCGCGTTGGTCGCCTCAGTGACCTTGCGGATCGCCTCGTTGAGCGGAAGGTCCGGATAGTCGCGCGCGGCGCGGGCGTTGATCTTGTCGTCCACGTCCGTGATGTTGCGAACGTAGGTTACATGCTCCTCGCCATAGACATGGCACAGCAGACGGTTGAGCACGTCGAACACGATCACCGGACGGGCATTGCCGATGTGGGCGTAGTCATAAACCGTCGGCCCGCACACATACATGCGCACGTTCCGCCGATCGATCGGCTCAAACACTTCCTTGGTGCGCGTCAGCGTGTTGTAGAGCCGAAGCTGCGGTTCTGACATACAATCCCCCTGGCCTGCTGGCCGGGGCGTTTTCTCGTTTCTGTCGGGAGAGCGAAAACGGCCGGACCAGCGAGAGCGCTAGTCGATAATGCAAATGCCGGTAATGGCGAAAGGCGTTTTCATGTGCCCGCTTATCGCGCTGCTCGCAGTTGACGTCAAGTGACCGGGCCTTCCCCGCGCGTCATTTTCACGGGCGCATATCGATAAGACTTGATTAAACATGTTCGCAAAATTGCCAGGTGATGCCCCGGCTGCGCCTACGGAAATCCACGCTGCCGCCCGAATTGAAAACGAGGCTTTCCGCATCGACAACGCGCCCGCCCTACGGCGCAAGTGACGGAGCGGCACGACATGGAAAAGCAAACCCCTTTGGAAGCGGAACAAGAACGCGCACAACGCGCCCGCTACGCGGAGCTCACCCAGCACTACGGCGACATCGGCCCGGCCGCGATCCTCGCTGCCCTTGCCTGCTCGCACCGGGAGGAAAAGCAGGAAGCAGGGATCGACAAGATCGGCAAGGCCAGGCGCCGAATTGCGGCCTGAGGCCTAGAACAGGCTGAGCTGGTCGTCGCGCTTCGGCTTCGGTTCCGACGCTGGGGCGACTTCCGGCACACGCTCCTGCAGGTCCGGTCCGACATTGGCGACCTTGTTGACCTTGTCGGAAACCGGAATCGCCTCGAAGAAGTCCGGCTGCACCGGCTTCATGATGTCGGAGACGTCGCGTGGCTCCTGCGTGATGCAGTCGAGCCAGCGCGAATAATCCTCTGGCTGAACCACCACCGGGGCGCGATCGTGAACCTTCGCGATCTCGCCGGAAGCGCCCGTGGTCAGGATTGCACCGGTATCGATCTCCGATCCGCCCGGCTCGGCGTAAGTCTCCACCAGCCCGGCAAAGGCGATCACGCCGCCATGGCGCGGCCTGATCCAATAGGGCTGGGTCTTCTTTCCCGGCAGCTTGCGCCACTCATAGAATCCCGAAGCCGGGATCAACACCCGGCGATGGCGCATTGCCGCCCGGAACGACGCCTTTTCGGCCGCCGTTTCGGAGCGGGCGTTGATGAGCATCGGAAACTCGCGAACGTCCTTGACCCAGGACGGAATAAAACCCCAGCGGACGAGGTAGGCGTGGCGCAGGGGTTGGTTCGAGCCCTGCTCGCGCGTCGGCGCCGGGCCGATCACCATGATCGGCTGCGTTGGCGCGATGTTGTAGCGCGGCGGGAATGCGTCGACGCCGGAGGCGGCGAAGTGTTCCTCCACCACCAACGGATCCTCGATGAGCGCAAACCGGCCGCACATGTCACAATCCCCTTGGCTAGCTGTCCTTGAAACGCCGTGGCGCTCGCCAGAGGTATAGGCTCGTTCGACAGACACAGCCAGTGCATCCCTTCTGTGGCTAGCGCCCGGGAAAGCCGATTCCCTATAGGCTTCGACACAGTGCGGCTGGTAGTCTCGACTCTACTTTGTCTTTCAAGGTGATTTGCCGCTTGTCTTCCGCTGCCCCAGCCGGACCGAACGCATCCCTGCCCATCGAGGCCGTGTCGGTGGCGATTCTGCATGAGGGCCGGTTCCTGCTGGTCAGGCGCGGGCGCGCACCGGCCAAGGGGCTCTATGCCTTTCCGGGCGGGCGCGTCGAGGCCGGCGAAACCCGCGAGCAGGCGGTGATCCGCGAGACGCTGGAGGAAACAGGCGCACAACTCGCCAATGTCGCCCATGTCGTTGACCTCGCGATTCCGGCCGAAAATGATGATCGGATCGAATTCGTGCTGAGCGTCCATTCCGCGAGCTATGCCGGCGGCACGGTTGTTGCCGGAGACGATGCGGATGCCGCCGTCTGGGTCACGGTCGATGAAATGGAGCAACTGCCGCTGGCAGGCTCCGTGCTCGAGATCGCACGGCAGCTCGCGGCCGAGATTAAGACGGCGCAGTCATGATCCGAAAGCTGGGATGCACTGCAACGGCCCTGCTCCTGGCAGCCGCAATCGCCGCACAACCGGTGCGCGCCGCTGACTCGCCGTTCGAGAACCAGTTGCTGCGCCTTGCCGAGATTCTTGGCGCTCTCCACTACCTTCGCAATCTTTGCGGGGAGGAGAGCGTTGAATGGCGCGACCGGATGAATACCCTGCTGGAAGTCGAGAATCCTGACGAATCGCGCCGCGCGAGATTCGTGGCGAGCTTCAACAAGGGCTACCGGAGCTACCAGCAAAGCTATGCGACTTGCACCACTTCGGCCGTCGAAGCGATCAATCGCTACATGCGCGAAGGCGAAGCTCTCACGCGCGACACAGCGACGCGCTTTGGAAATTAACCATAACAGCTATTCATACAGCTTTTGTTAACTTTTACACTAATGTGGCGCGCTCCGCCGCATTTCGTGTGGTAGGGGATTAACGAGACATTAAGAACGCTGCTTCGTCGATTCGAGACGGGCAGCCTGCATGGGTGGATCGAATGGATCAGAGCCTCGCCGACATCGATACATTGATACGTGAAGAGAAGCGTCTGTCGGCTGTCGAAAGTTGCGAAGATGCGTGGGCCGATGGTCTCGCTGCCGGTATCGAGCCCGACATCATGGCTGAAGCGGCCATTTCGACTGCACTGACCGAACTTCTGCAGAGCAGCGGCGAAGCCACTGCCCTGGCCTTGATCGAACGCATGCGCGAGCGCCTGCTTGCCGGCGAGTTCGACCGCAATCTGAGCGTGCACTAACTCCGCAGCGCCACCCGGAGGCGCGGGCGGACCATCTTCCCGCGCATCATTGGGATATGAGCCAGCGGATTTTGGGGAGCAACCGCAGCCCGATGATGAAGACGCTGTCACACCTGCCAGACGCCATCCGGCTGAAAACGGGCGTGGCCGCGCTTGCGCTCGCGCTGCTTTTCCCTGCGGCCTCCCCCTCCTGGGCGCTGAGCGAGCTGCAGCGCGAGGATGTGCCGATCCCCGAGGATGCCGAGGGCGCCAGCGACGAGGACGTCATTCGCGAGCAGCTGCCGCCCCCGGAAGGTGCCGAGCAGGCACCTCCCCGGGCCGCCCCAGATGCTGGTGGTGAAGATCAAGGCGAAGCTGCACCGGATGCCGCGCCGCAGCCCGAAGGCGAGAGGGAAGCACCGGCCGCGCGCCAGCGCCAGATAGGGCCTGTGCCCTTCCCCGACCCGATCGTGATCCCGCAGGACACGCGCAAGCAGGTTGCGGAACCTGAGACACCGGAAGTGGACGACGACGTGCCGGTTCCGGAAGTGCAATACGACGTTTCCAAACTGCCGGAGCCCGTTCGCCGCCTGCGGGAGAAGATCATGGAGGCGTGCCTCACCGGCGACATCGAGCAGTTGCGTCCGCTGCTGCAGACCGGCCCGGATGGAACACAACTGTCGTTCAACCCCGAGCAGGTCGATCCGATCGAGTTCCTGAAGAGCGTGTCCGGTGACGGCGAAGGCCAGGAAATCCTGGCGATCCTCTACGAGGTGCTCGACAGCGGCTACGTCATCGAGGAAATCGAAAACGACCAGATGTACATCTGGCCGTACTTCTACTCCGTTCCCCTCGACACGCTGACGCCAAGGCAGCGCGTCGAGCTGTTCAAGCTGGTGACTGCCGGCGATTACCAGGACATGACGTCCTTCGGCGGCTACATCTTCTACCGCGTCGGCATCACGCCTGACGGCCGCTGGCAGTTCTTCGTCGCCGGCGACTAGCCTGTCCGTTGACCAGGCGGCATGGCTTGCCGCCAGCGCGCCGGGAGCCTACGTAGAGGCCTCACCTGGTAACGGACGGATTCGCGATGCCTACAGTGCATTTACCCGATCGGATTCTTATCCGGCTCGACGGCCCTGACGCGGAGCATTTTCTGCAAAACATCGTCACGACCGATCTCGACCAACTCGCCGCTGGCGAGGCGAAACCGGGCGCGCTGCTGACGCCGCAGGGCAAGGTCCTGTTCGATTTCCTCGTTTCGCGCGACGGCGACACAGCGTTCCTGCTCGAGTGCCGGACCGATATCGCCGACGATTTCCTGCGGCGGCTGATGATGTACCGCATGCGGGCCAAGGTGGAAATTGCGAAGCCGGATCAGCTGGTTGTGCTCGCTTCATGGCAAGCTGATTCAAGCGGTTCAGAAAACGATTCAACGGCAGGCGCTGGCCTTCGCGATCTTCGTTTCCCGGCTGAGCTCGGCGTCTTCCGCGTGTACGCCGCAGAGGCAAAGGGCGACGCAAATATTGAAGCCTATCACCAGCTGCGAATTGAGAACGGGGTTGTCGAAAGCGGCAGCGACTACCAGCTTGGCGATGCCTTCCCGCATGACATCCTGCTCGACCTTTCTGGCGGCGTAGGCGTCCGCAAGGGCTGTTATGTCGGCCAGGAAGTCGTATCGCGCATGCAGCATCGAGGCACCGCGCGCCGGCGCGTCATGCTGGTGAAGGGGCAAGCTCCCCTGCCCTCAAGCGGGACGGAACTCACCGTCAACGGCCGCACCATCGGCACCCTCGGCAGTGTCGCCGGGACGGACGGCCTAGCGATCGTGCGCATCGACCGCGTCAAGGACGCTCTCGATTCCGGCACACCGATCGAGGCCAGCGGCGTCACGGTGACGTTGTCGATCCCGGCATGGGCAGGCTACACACTGCCAGAGTCGGCAACGGGCGATCAGGACTGATGGCAGACAAGGCAGGGGCACCGCCGCGCGCATGGCAACGGATGCTGTCGGGCCGCAGGCTCGATTTGCTCGATCCGTCACCGCTCGACGTAGAGATTTCTGACATCGCGCACGGACTTGCGCGCGTCGCACGCTGGAACGGCCAGACGCAGGGCGAGCACGCTTATTCAGTGGCGCAGCACTCGCTGCTGGTCGAGGACATCTTCTGCCAGATATCGCCGTCCTGCTCGCCATCCGACCGCATGGCGGCACTGCTGCATGACGCGCCCGAATATGTAATTGGTGACATGATTTCGCCGTTCAAGGCGGTCGTCGGTGGCGGGTACAAGGAGGTGGAGCTTCGCCTGCAGCGCGCGATCCACTTGCGCTTCTCGCTCTCGGCCGACCTGCCGGAACGGCTGATGAAAACGATCAAGCGGGCAGACCACATCGCGGCCTGGTTCGAGGCAACGACGCTCGCGCGTTTCACAGAAGCCGAAGCGGCCAAATTCTTCGGTCGCCCGCGCGGGATCACGCACGACAGGCTGCCGCTCGATCCCCTGCCCGCCTCCGTGGTGCAGGATGCGTTCCTCACCCGGTTTTCGGAAATCGACCGTCTTCGACGCTAGCAATCTGCCTCATCAGGCACGACTTATGGTGAAGACGCAGCAAGCGACATTTCGGGCGCTGCGGCCGCCATTCGCATGATAGAGTGCAGCAATGTCCAGGTTTCTTCTCGCTGCCGCGGTCGTCCTCGGCATTTCGGTTCCCGCTGCCCAAGCCGCGTGCCCGGCTCGCGTCGGGGTTGCCTATGGCGACACGCTGCAGTCGATCGCGGCTGCGTGCGGCGTCAATGTCGAGGCGCTGAAGGATATGAATCCGGGCCTGCGTGCCGATACACTGCGCGCCGGGACCTTCATCAACATTCCCCGACCTGTCGTGCGGGTGACGCCGCCAGTCATTGGTCGGCCTTCAATCCAGCCATTCCCGTCGCTGGTGAACCCCTCGCTCGGCGGCGACGGCCATTCGACGGTGATCCTGCCGCCCGAGCAGCCGCCAGTTCCGCAGCAGCATATCCTGCGTGGCTTCGGCAACCAGCCGGGGCAACTGCCGCTCCCGCCCGGACACAGCAACCCGTTCAACAACTTCCCACATCAAGCAAATTGAAGGGTCAACGCGTTCAATTCATTTCCGGTGGCGGGAAAATGCTATTAGCGTGCGGCGATACGCCTGAGGATTCTCTGTCATGGTTACGCACGTTTCTCCCCAGACCACCACGGCACGCCTGCCGTGGCTCATCATCATTTGCGGCTGTCTGATCGCACTTATGACCTTCGGCCCCCGCTCGGCGATGGGCTTCTTCCAGCTGCCGATGCTAGCCGAAAAGGGCTGGGACCGCACGACGTTTGGCCTTGCCATGGCGATCCAGAACCTTGCCTGGGGTCTCGGCACGCCAATCTTCGGCGCACTGGCCGATAAGTACGGAACGTGGCGCGTGCTGGCGCTGTCCGGCATCATGTACGCCAGCGGCCTGATCCTCATGGCCGTGTCGACCTCTCCGACGCTGCTGCACATCGGCGGCGGCGTGCTCGTTGGCCTCGGCGTTGCCTCCGGCTCATTCGGCATCATCCTCGCGGCCTTTGCCCGCAATGTCGCGGCGGAGCAGCGCAGCTTCGTCTTCGGCCTCGGCACGGCGGCCGGCTCCGCTGGCATGTTCCTGTTCGCGCCGCTGAGCCAGGGGCTGATCTCGCAATATGGCTGGTACGACGCGCTGGTCATCATGAGCGCGATGATGCTGGTGATTCCGCTGCTTGCCATACCGCTGCGGGGCAATTCGTCCTCCGGCATCACGCCCATCACCTACAAGCAGACGGCTGGCGAAGCCCTGCGCGAAGCCCTGGGCCATCGCAGCTATCTGCTGCTGACCTCCGGCTTTTTCGTCTGCGGGTTCCAGGTTGCGTTCATCACGGCGCACTTCCCCGCATACATTTCCGACATCGGCATCGACGCAAAGTATGCGGTGATCGCGCTGGCACTGATCGGCTTCTTCAACATCATCGGCTCGCTGGCCGCCGGCTACATCGGCCAGCGCTATTCCAAGCCGATCTTCCTCGCCTGGATCTATCTCGGCCGCTCGATCCTGGTCACCGCCTTCGTGCTGCTGCCGCAGACGCCGGCGACAGTGATCGTCTTCGCGATCATCATGGGCCTGCTGTGGCTGTCGACGGTGCCGCCTACCAATGCGCTGGTCGCGATCATGTTCGGCACCGCGCATCTCGGCATGCTGGGCGGCGTGGTGTTCTTCTCGCACCAGGTCGGCTCATTCCTGGGCGTCTGGCTCGGCGGCTATCTGTACGACCATTTCGGCAGCTATGACGGCGTGTGGTGGCTGGGCGTGGCGCTCGGCGTCTTCGCCGCCTTCGTGCACTGGCCGATCCAGGAGCGGCCGATCGAGCGTCCGATGCTCGCCGCGGCCGAATAACCCTCTTACCTGGCGGCCCTGCTTGCGTAATGGCGACGCAGGGCCGCAAGAAACCCGGCTCGCGCTTCCGGAGCAACGATGCCTCGTGGCTGGTAGACGTGGTGCTCCAGAAAGAAGGCTGTCAGCCGGTAGGCATCTTCCAGTGCTGTTGGATCAGCGTGCAGCCGCGCGCCCCGCTGGAGGAAGGCCGGCAGAGGCAGCATCCTGTCGGCCCACGGCTTTCCGGCTTCGCGAGACACCGCACGACCGCTCTTGGGTGATACATAGGCGAGATCCTCGACCTGCCCCGTGGCGGCGCAGCGCGCGAGGTCGAGGCCGAAGCCGAGCGCTTCCAGAAGCAGTAACTCGAACCGTACAACCAGCTCGCCCGCAACCTCCGGTTCCTCCAGGTGCTCCAGAAGCACCAGCAGCGTGTCGTAGAGGTTCGCGTGCGGGTCGCGTTCCGGCAGCAGCCGCAGATGAGCAGCGAGTGTCTGCAGGCCATAGACGGCGCAGGCACTGTCAAAAAGCCGCGCTGCATGCAGCTCCAGCGGCTCTACCTGAAAAAAGCCAAGATGTTCGTCGAGACGAGCTCTCCAGACGAGGTCGACGCGATTCCCGGGCTGCAGCAGCGGCTGCATCTTGCGCGAGCGGCCTCCCTTCACCATTCCAAGATGACGCCCGCGGGCACGCGTCATCACTTCCAGAATGGCGCTGGTTTCGCCATGCTTTCTCGTGCCCAGAATGATTCCTTCGTCGCGCCATTCCATCGGTGCAGCCTTCCATCAAGGAGCGTACGATTTCAAGGCGAAGCAGGACGCAACCTAAGGCGGCAACCCGTAGTTAAATGGTCGCTCAAGAACCGGAGTAACCAATGACAGGCCCGCAGATCGCGATATCGCCGGAGTCGCCTTACAGCGAGGATGCGCTGCACTGCATCGAGGCGTATTACCGCGAGCTCGATGCGCGGTTCGATGGCGGTTTCCGCCCGCAGGAGGGCGGATATGCCAAGGCGGCGGAACCGGCCAGCTTCCTGATCGTCCGCTACGAGGGCCGTCCTGTCGGCTGCGGTGCGCTACATGTTCTCGACAATCAGACCGGCGAGATCAAGCAGATGTGGATCGCGCCGGAAATGCGCGGCCGGGGGATCGCCCGGCTGCTGCTCGAAGCGCTCGAAGCGGAGGCGCGTGAACTGGAACTTCAACGCGTCCGCCTCGACACCAACCGCTCGCTGACAGAGGCGCAGTCGCTCTACTTCAAAGCAGGCTATGTCGAGATCGAGCGCTACAACGACAACGCCTACGCCGACATGTTCTTCGAGAAGATCCTCGAGGACTGACAATCAGCTTGGGAAGTCGAGCCCCATCTCGCGATAGCGCTCTGGATCGTTGCCCCAGTCCTCGCGCACCTTGACGAACAGGAACAGGTGCACCGGACGCTCCATGATCTCTGTCAGTTCCTTGCGGGACGCCTGACCGATCGCGCGGATGGTCTCGCCCTTGTGGCCGAGCACGATCTTCTTCTGGCTGTCGCGCTCGACATAGATGACCTGCTCGATGCGTACGGAGCCGTCCTTCTTCTCTTCCCATCGCTCAGTTTCGACATGCGACGAGTACGGGATTTCCTGGTGCAGCCGCAGGAACAGTTTTTCGCGCGTGATTTCCGCCGCCAGCTGACGCATCGGCAGGTCGGATACCTCGTCTTCCGGGTAGTACCAGGGGCCTTCCGGCAGCGCCTTGGCCAGATGGTTCAGCAGGTCCTGACAGCCCGAACCGGTCAACGCCGAGATCATGAAGGTCCGCTCAAACGGCACACGCGCGTTGATCTCGGCGGTGAGCTTCAGCAGGTTCTCCGGCTTCACCCGGTCAACCTTGTTCAGGACGAGGATCTTCGGCTGGCGCACGTCGCCGAGGTTTTCAAGCAGCGCTTCCGCATCGCCCTTCAGCCCGCGTTCGGAATCGATCAGCACGAGGACGATGTCGGCATCCTTGGCGCCGCCCCAAGCAGTCGACACCATCGCGCGGTCGAGCCGGCGGCGTGGCGAGAAAATGCCAGGCGTGTCGACGAAGACGATTTGCGCGTCCTCATGGGTGGCAATGCCGCGTACGATCGAACGCGTCGTCTGCACCTTGTGAGTGACGATGGAAACCTTGGTTCCGACGAGTTGGTTGACCAAGGTCGACTTACCAGCGTTCGGCGCACCGATGAGGGCGACGAAGCCCGAGCGTGTCTTTTTTTGTTCTGTCTCGCTCATGCGCGTGACTCCTCTTTCCAGACGCCCTCGCGCACCAGGATGGCAGTTGCTGCAGCCTGTTCGGCCTCGCGTTTAGAACGGCCTGACCCGGTGGCAGGCGCATATCCGGCTACCCTGACCGAAACGTCGAAGACCGGATCGTGATCCGGCCCGTCGCGCCTGTCGACCACGTAGGTCGGCGCGGACTTGGTCATCTGGTGAGCCCATTCCTGCAGTTCCGTCTTGGGATCGCGGCGGGCGGCCGTCGGCGCCTTAGAGCGCTTCTCCCAGTAACGGCGGATGAAGTTGCGGGCCGTCTCCAGCCCTGCCTCGAGATAGATGGCGGCGATCAGCGCTTCCATGACGTCGGCGCGCAGGTTGACGCGCTTGCGGCCGGTAACGGTGCGCAACTCGCTGCCGGCGACGATCAACTCCGAAAGGCCAACCTCGTCGGCGATCTCGGCCAGGGTCTCGGCGTTTACCAGCGCGTTGAGCCGCAGCGATAGCTCGCCTTCCGGCGCATTGGCATTCGCCTCAAACACCATCTGCGCCACGACGAGGCCGAGGACCCGATCGCCCAGGAATTCGAGACGCTGGTAATTGCCGCGCTCGCCGCCCTTGGCGCTCGCATGCGTGAGCGCGCGGCGCAGCAGGTCGCGGTCCTGGAAGGCGTGACCGGTGATCGCCTCGACCTTGCGGACGAGGTCTTCCTCAAACTTTGCCTTGGCCTTCATCGACCTAGCGTACCATGTTGAACAGGCGCGACGCACGCAGTTCGGTCGGCCATCTCCAGATCTCCAGCGGGCTCGCGCTGCCAGCGATCGAGAAGAAGATGATGTTGGCGCGACCTACCAGATTCTCCTCCGGAACGAAGCCGACGGAGAAGCGGCTGTCGGTGGAGTTGTCGCGGTTGTCGCCCATCATGAAGTAGTGGCCCTCCGGGACGACGAACTCCCGCGTGTTGTCGCCGATGCCGTTCGGCGTCAGGTCGAGCGTGTCGTAGGATACGCCGTTCGGCAGCGTCTCGCGCCATACCTCGACCGGACGGTTGACCTCGGTGATATCCGGGTTGTTGATCTCGCCTACCTTCTCGCGGCGCACCGGCTCATCGTTGATGTAGAGCTGGCCGCTGCGCATCTGGATGCGGTCGCCCGGAAGGCCAATGACGCGCTTGATGTAGTCGAGCGACGGGTTCGGCGGGAACTTGAAGACAACGACGTCGCCGCGCTCGGGCTGGCTGCCCCAGATGCGGCCTTCGAACAGGTCCGGCGAGAACGGGAACGAGTGCTTCGAGAAGCCGTAGGCCCACTTGGTGACGAACAGATAGTCGCCTTCAAGGAGGGTTGGCCGCATCGAACCCGACGGGATCGAGAAGGGCTGGAAGAGGAAGGTCCTGATCACCAGCGCAAGCAGCAACGCCTGCACAATCACGCTGATCGTTTCGCCAAGTCCGCCGGATTTCTTCTGCGATGTATCGGCCACGCTCGTTTCGTCCTGTTGTTCGTCGGCGTCCGTCTTAGCCGCTTGCCCGCGCCGGGGCAACGCGGGAAGCGTCAGCGCATCAGTGGCAGCGCTTCGATGATGACGAAAGCCTGCGCCAGAGGGTAATCGTCGGTGATCGTCAGATGCACGACTGCCTCGTGCCCCTCCGGCACCATTTCGGCAAGCCGTTCGGCTGCACCGCCGGTCAGCTTCATGGTGGGCTTGCCTGAAGGCAGATTTACGACGCCCATGTCTCGCCAGAAGACACCGCGCGAAAGGCCTGTGCCCAGCGCCTTGGCGCAGGCCTCCTTGGCGGCGAAGCGCTTGGCGTAGGAGGCGGCGCGCTCCTTGCGGCGCTCCGATTTCGCCCGCTCAACGTCTGTAAAGACGCGTTCAACGAACCGCTCAGGGTGCCGCTCGAGCGTCTGCTCGATGCGGCGGATGTCGATGAGGTCACTGCCGATGCCGATGATCATAGCGCCATCCTAACCGTTGACGCGCCGCACGGCGCTCACGCTCGGGCAATCCTTCAGCTCCCGAATGAGGTTGTTCAGGTGCTTGAGGTCCCACACCTCAAGGTCGAACAGCATCTCGGTGAAGTCGGCTGCGGTTTGCACCATCGACAGGCTGTGGATGTTGGCGTCGTTCGACGCCACCACCTGCGCGATCGCCGCAAGCGACCCTGGCTCGTTTATGGCGGTGACCGTGATCCGCGCCGGGAAGCGCTCCTTCGCTTCCTCGTCCATGTCCCAGCGGACGTCGATCCACCGCTCTGGCTGGTCGTCGAAGGCCGTCAGCGCCGGCGACTGGATCGGATAGATGGTGATGCCCTTGCCGGGCTCGAGGATGCCAACGATGCGGTCGCCCGGCACCGCACCTTCCGGTGCGAACGAGACCGGCAGGTCGCCGCGCACGCCGCGGATAGGTACCGCGCCCCTGTTGTCGCCAGAGTTCTTGCGAGGCGTCTTGAGGCCCGGGATCTGGAACAGCATGCCCGCGGCGTTGCGCAGGTTGAACCAGCCCTCCTCCCGGGGCTTGGCGGAAGCCTGCTCGGGCTTGTGATCCGGGAACACTGCGCGCATCACGTCGACCGACGACAACTCGCCGCGACCGACTGCCGCCAGCACGTCCTCGACGTCCTTGCGGGCAAGACGATGAAGTACCGGCTTGATCTGCTCGCGCGAGAAGGTCTTGCCGGCACGCTCGAAGGCGCGCTCGAGGATGCGCACGCCCAGGCCCGAATACTGCTTGCGGATCGCGTTCTTGGTCGCCCTGCGGATGGCCGAGCGCGCCTTGCCGGTGACGACGATCGATTCCCAGGCAGCCGGCGGGACCTGCGCCTTGGAACGGATGATCTCGACCTCGTCGCCGTTCTTGAGCTCGGTCATCAGCGGCATGACGCGGCCGTTGATCTTTGCACCAACGCAGGTGTCGCCGACGTCGGTATGGACCGCGTAGGCGAAGTCAATCGGGGTTGCGCCGCGCGGCAGCGCGATCAGACGGCCCTTCGGCGTGAAGGCGAACACCTGATCCTGGAACAGCTCGAGCTTGGTGTTCTCGAGGAACTCTTCCGGATTGTCGCCCTCTGCGAGCGCCTGGATCGTCTGGCGCAGCCATGCATAGGCGTTGCTGTCCTTGGACAGCAAGTGGCCGCCGGCGCTCGTGGTCGAGCCATGATCCTTGTAGATGGAGTGCGCGGCAACGCCGTACTCGGCCACCGTGTCCATCTCCTGCGTGCGGATCTGCAGCTCGACGCGCTGGCGCGACGGGCCAACCACGGTCGTATGGATCGAACGGTAATCGTTCTGCTTCGGCGTCGAGATGTAGTCCTTGAAGCGGCCCGGCACCATCGCCCAGGTGGTGTGGATCGCCCCCAGCGTGCGATAGCAGTCGTCCACATTCGCAACGATGACGCGGAAGCCGATCAGGTCCGACAGCTGCTCGAAGGAGATCGCCTTGGTCTCCATCTTGCGGAACACCGACCACGGCTTCTTGCGCCGGCTCTTCACCTCGGCATAGAGCGCGCGCTCGATGAAGAGGTTCGTCAGCGCCTGCTCGACTTCCTCGATGACGTGCTGGTTCCGATCGAAGAATTCGTCGAGGCGTTCGGTGACCGCCTTGTGCGCCTCGGGGTTGATGGTGCGGAAGGCGAGTTCCTCGAGCTCCTCGCGCATGTCCTGCATGCCCATGCGCCCGGCGAGCGGCGCATAGATATCCATCGTCTCCTCGGCGATGCGCAGGCGCTTGTCGGGCCGCATTGCGCCCAGCGTGCGCATGTTGTGCAGCCGGTCCGCGAGCTTGACGAGCAGGACGCGCACGTCCTCGGCAATCGCCAGCAGCAGCTTGCGAAGGTTCTCGGCCTGCTCCGCCTTTTTGGAAACGAGATCAAGCTTCTTGAGCTTGGTCAGCCCCTCAACCAGCTTGCCCATCTCGGGGCCAAACAGCTGGTCGATCTCCTGCCGCGTGGCAGTCGTGTCCTCGATGGTGTCATGAAGGAGCGCGACGGCAATTGTCGCCTCGTCCATGCGCATTTCGGTGAGGATCGCCGCAACCTCCAGCGGATGCGAAAAATATGGGTCGCCCGACGCACGCTTCTGGTGGCCATGCTTCTGCATGGCGTAAACATAAGCTTTGTTCAGAAGCGCCTCGTTGACATCCGGCTTGTAGCGCTGGACGCGCTCCACAAGCTCGTACTGTCGCATCATTGGCGCGTTTCCTATCACTTAAAACAAGACATGCGCCGGGCGGGTGCACGGCGCATGTCTAGATAATCACGAATGCGCCGCCGATAAAGTGGCGAACGCTATGCCAGCGATCAGAAGTCGTCGTTCTTTTCCGGAGCGACGAGGCCTTCGATACCGGCAAGGAGATCTTCCTCGCTCATGCGGTCGAAGACGATGTTCTCTTCCGGAGCGTCGTCAGATTCAGCAGCAACCGGCAGAGCATCCGGAACGTCATTCTCCGGCTCGTCGACCTCGACGTGCTTCTGCAGCGAGTGAATCAGGTCCTCGCGCAGATCCTCGGGCGACAGCGTCTCGTCGGCGATTTCGCGAAGCGCGACGACGGGGTTTTTGTCGTTGTCCCGATCGACAGTGATCGGAGCGCCCTGGCTGATCAGGCGGGCGCGGTGTCCTGCGAGCAGGACGAGCTCGAAGCGATTGTCGACCTTGTCGATGCAATCCTCAACAGTTACGCGGGCCATGCATTGCCCCTTTCTTCGATGGAATGTCGGAGAGTCTGGCGGTCCTTATCGTGAAAAGGCGCGAAAGACAAGCAGGTTGCCCAACGCGCCAGCCTGCACGCACGGGATCGTGTCGCTCACGAAAGCCCACCTCCCCTTGGAAAGTGAATCATATCGCGTTATCTCATTTATATTGGTGACAAACGGATACTTTCAATATGTTCGATCCACGGGAGAAGATTGGACTTTTCATTGATGGCGCCAATCTCTACGCCACATCCCGATCTCTCGGCTTTGATATAGATTATCGCAGATTGCTGACAGCGTTTAAGAGCCGCGGCTACCTCCTGCGCGCCTACTATTATACTGCCCTCGTCGAGGACCAGGAGTACTCGTCGATCCGCCCGCTCATCGACTGGCTGGACTACAACGGCTACAAGGTCGTGACGAAGCCGGCCAAGGAATTCACAGATGCGAGCGGCCGGCGCAAGATCAAGGGCAACATGGACATCGAGCTGGCGGTAGATACGCTTAGCCTTGTCGATGTCATCGACCACTATGTCATCTTCTCGGGCGACGGAGACTTCCGCACGCTGGTCGACGCGCTGCAGCGCAAGGGCCGCAAGGTCTCGATCGTTTCGACGCTTGCCTCCCAGCCGCCGATGATTTCCGACGAACTTCGCCGTCAGGCTGACAACTTCATTGACCTGCTCTCGCTCAAGAACGAAATAGGGCGTGAGCCCGGCGAGCGCCCTGCCCGCCGGCAGGAACCTGAACCCGACTACGACGAAGACGATCTGTGATTCCCGAGAAGCTGTCGGAGCCGCCGCGCGATTGCCCGCTGTGCCCGCGCCTGCACCAATTCATTGCCGAATGGCGAACGCGCGAGCCCGACTGGTTCAACGCGCCCGTGCCGACCTTCTTCTCGCGCGATGGCGATGACAGCGTCCGGCTGCTGATTGTCGGCCTCGCGCCTGGCCTGCGGGGAGCAAACCGCACCGGCCGCCCCTTCACCGGCGACTATGCCGGCGAGCTTCTCTATGCGACGCTGAAGAGCTTCGGCTTCTCTACCGGAGAGTTCCAGGCGCGTCCGGATGACGGCGTCGAGCTGATCGACACAGCGCTGACCAACGCGGTGCGCTGCGTGCCGCCGGAGAACAAGCCGGTCGGCGCGGAGATCAACACCTGCCGCAGCTTCCTGAAGCTGACGATCCAGCGGTTTCGCAACCTGCAAGCCATCGTGACGCTCGGCACCATCGCGCATCAGTCGACCATCCGCGCGCTCGGCGCACGAGTCGGCGATCATCCGTTCAGCCATGGCGGGCGCGCGGATGTCGGCAACATCGCCGTGTTCTCGAGCTATCACTGCTCGCGCTACAACACGAATACCGGCCGGCTGACGGAAGAAATGTTCGTCGACGTGTTCAGGAACGTCGCGGAGTACCTGGCGGCGAAACGCGGCTGAAGATCAGCCGCGCTCCTTGAGCAGCCTGCCCTTTTCGCGATCCCAGTCGCGCCGCTTCTCGGTCTCGCGCTTGTCGTGCAGCTTCTTGCCGCGGGCGATCGCCAGCAGCAGCTTCGCGCGGCCGCGCTCGTTGAAGTAGATCTTCAACGGCACCATCGTCATGCCTTCGCGATCCACGGCCTGCGTCAGCTTGGCAATCTCCCGCTTGTTCAGCAGGAGTTTGCGGCGCCGGCGCGGCTCATGGTTGAAGCGGTTGCCCTGCAGGTATTCAGGCAGGTACGAGTTGATCAGCCAGATCTCGCCGCCTTCGTTGGAGGCGTAGCTTTCCTGGATGTTCGCATGCCCCTCACGCAGAGACTTGACCTCGGTTCCGGTCAGGACAAGCCCAGCCTCGTAGGTGTCGATAATCTCGTAGGAAAATCGCGCCTTGCGATTCTCGGCAACCGTCTTGCCGGTGGGCTTTTTCTCCTTGCTCATGATCTCCGCGCGTGCCTGCCGTGCCTCAATTCAAAAGACCGGCGTGAATCATCGCCGCGTCGATCCGCTCCGCCGTCGAGGTCTCGACGGTCATCAAAGGCGAGCGGACGACGTTCTCCACCTTGCCGAGACGCGACAGCGCATACTTCGCACCCGAGACACCCGGCTCGATGAAGATAGCCTTATGTAGGGGCATCAGACGATCATGCAACTCGAGCGCCTTCTCCTTGTCGCCAGCCAGCGAAGCAGCCTGGAACTCGGCGCAAAGACGCGGCGCGACATTGGACGTGACCGAGATCGCGCCAACACCGCCATGGGCATTGAAGCCGAGCGCAGTCGCATCCTCGCCGGAGAGCTGGATGAAGTCCTTGCCGCAGGTGATGCGCTGTTCGGACACGCGCTCGATCTTGCCGGTCGCATCCTTGACGCCGACGATGTTCTTGAAGTCGTTGGCGAGGCGTCCCATCGTCTCCGGCGTCATGTCGATCACCGAGCGCGGCGGGATGTTGTAGATAATGATGGGCAGCTTCGTCGAACGCGCGATCGCCGCGAAGTGCGCGTAGAGGCCGCGCTGGGTCGGCTTGTTGTAGTAAGGAGTGACGACGAGAACGGCATCCGCGCCTACCTTCTCGGCGTGGCGGACCAGCTCGATGGCCTCGACCGTGTTGTTCGAGCCGGCACCGGCGATGACCGGGACGCGACCGCGGGCAGCCTTCACTGCAAGCTCCACGACCTCGCGATGCTCCTCGTGGCTGAGCGTCGGCGATTCACCCGTGGTGCCAACAGGCACGAGGCCCGAGGTTCCCTCATCGATCTGCCACTCGCACAGCGCGCGGAATGCATCTTTGTCCAGAGCGCCTTCGCGCGTGAACGGCGTGACGAGCGCGGTCAGGGACCCTCTGAACATGATGTGCTCCGAAACTTTCTTGGACGTTGAGCGTGACGATCTTGAGCTGGCTTCATAGTATCGCCCCAAGCGGTCCGCAAGATGGCGCGCGATTGGGTCGATACAATCAGCCGTTCTGCGCTAACCATTCGTTTACGACATCTTCACCGCTTCCGTGCGAGGCTCCTCATGCCCAAACCATTCTCGTACCTTGTCTGGATCAGGGACCTCTCATGAAAGACACGACACGCGCCCGCGCGGCACTCGTGGGACTTGCCTTCCTTACCAGCACCAGTTCCGCCCTGGCTTTCACGAGCCTTCCCGATTCCGGTCCCCTGCCCTTCGACCGGCCCTATAAAGCTGCCGGTCAGCGGCTGATCGACAGCGCCACCACCGGCTCGATCGCCGCGGGTGCTGCGGCGGGGATGATGGCAACTAACATCACCACGCAGGGCAACATCGAGCGCCTGAAGGCGGGTCTCGATGCCCTGTCATCCGGCAACATTGCCAAAGCCCGTGTCGCACGCGACAACCTGCCGTCCAACTCGCTCGACCGCCACATCCTGATGTGGGCGATCGCCACCTCCGGCAGCCCGGACGTTAGCAGTGGCGAGATCGCCGAGGCGGCAAGGTTGCTTGCCGGCTGGCCTGGCATGGCGACGCTGCGCGCCAACTCGGAGCGCGCGCTGTATCGTGAAAATGCTGCACCGCGCACTGTGCTCGAAGCGTTCGGCAACACGCAGCCGCAAACCTATCAGGGAGCAATCGCGCTTGCCCGCGCGCACCTCGCCGTCGGCAACACGGACAAGGCCCGCGCTGTGCTCGGCCGCATGTGGCGCACCGAAAAGCTCGAGGCCAAGGACGAGCAGGCGATCATTCGCGAGTTCGGCCGGGTCATCTCGCCCGCCGACCACCGCTTCCGCGCGGAGCGGATGCTCTATTCCGACCGTGTATCCTCGGCCGAGCGCGTCGCCGCACTTGCCGGCGCGAAGGAACTCGTCGCGGCCTTCGCCGCCGTCACCCGCAACGACAAGAACGCGGCAAAGCTCCTTCAGGCCGTTCCAAAGTCGCAGCGTGGTGCAGCCTACATCTTCGCGCAAGCACGGCACCTTCGCCGCAACGAGCGCTTCAAGGAAGCGGCAAAGGTCATGCTGAGCGCCCCGCGCGAGCCTGCAGCGCTGGTCGATCCGGACGCATGGTGGATCGAGCGTCGCGTGCTTTCCCGCGAACTGCTCGACCATGGCGACCCCGCAACCGCCTACAAGATTGCCGCGGCGCATTCGGCCGAGAGCCCGGCGCAGGCGGTCGACGCCGAGTTCCATGCCGGGTGGTACGCCTTCCGCGGTCTGGGCGACGCGCGCACCGGCGCCAAGCATTTCGCGCGAATCGCGGAGATCGCCGACGGGCCGATCTCGCTGTCACGTGCCTATTACTGGCTGGGGGGGCCCCCCGAAGCCGGCGGCCCCGGGAACGCGCGACAGTATTTCGAGCGCGCGGCCCAGTACGGTACGGCTTTCTACGGGCAGCTCGCGGCCGCAAAGCTTAGCCGCAGCGCGATCCCGGCCGCCTACCCTGCCGCGTCTGACGGCGACCGCGCCAATTTCGAGCGCCGGCAAGCCGTGCAGGCAATCAGGCGTCTCGAACAGGCTGGTCATGCCCGTCGGGCCGACAGCCTCTACAAGGCGCTGGCACAGGAGCTGAGCAGCCCCGGAGAACTTGCGCTGCTCGCGGTGATGGCAGAACGCCAGGGCAACCACTATCTCGCCCTCCGGGTCGGCAAGTGGGCCGCCTCACGCGGCCTGCCCGTCGGTGCGCTTGCCCATCCGGTCGGCGCGATTCCGTCCAATGCCAACATTTCGGGTGCCGGCAAGGCCCTCGCCTACGCCATCGCGCGCCAGGAAAGCGAGTTCAACATCTCGGCAAAGTCGGGCGCGGGGGCGCTCGGCCTGCTGCAGCTGATGCCGGGCACCGCTAAGGCAATGGCCAAGAAGGCCGGCATGTCATTTGCGCCCGAGAAGCTGACGCGGGATCCCGCCTACAACGCAACACTCGGCTCGCACTATCTCAATGACCAGCTCGAGCGCTTCAATGGCTCCTATGTGCTGACATTCGCGGGCTACAATGCCGGCCCGCGCCGCGCCAAGGAATGGATCCAGCGCTATGGCGACCCGCGCGGGAAATCGGTCGAGGAAGTGGTGGACTGGATCGAGCGCATCCCGTTCAGCGAGACCCGCTCCTACGTCCAGCGCGTGATGGAGAATTATCAGGTCTACAAGATGCGGCTGACGGGCCAGATGGACATCGCCCGCGACCTCGTGCACGGGCGGCGGTCGTAACGCCGCTGTCACCACATCTTTCAACCCACGCGAAGCGCCCTTTCCCGGGCGCTTTTTCTTTGGGCGGCACCCAAACGCTGTCGCGTCTGCGCCCGGCCCTCAAAAGAAAAACCCGGCGGTTGCCCGCCGGGTTTCCCTAAACCAGTTCTGAGAACCGATTAGAACGAACGCTGGAAGCGCAGACGGCCTTCCCAAGCCTCGACGTCACCACCGCCGAGCAGGTCAGCCTTGGTGTAGCGGACTTCCGGGATGATGTTCAGGCCGGTGACCGGAGCCCAGTCGAGGCCGCCGGTGATCTGCCAAGCGTCGTCGAAGCCGCCAACGCCATCGAACCACTGAACCTGCAGCTTGGCACCGAGGGTGTCGACCAGCTTCGCACGAGCGTAACCGGCAACCGACCACTCGCTGGTCAGGTTCGAGCCGAAGACGCCGTCGACGTAACGAGCGCCGTAGGCGCTGGAAGCGTCGCTGCCGTACTGGACCTGGAGGCCAACGGTGACCGGGTTGAAGGTCAGCTCGCCAGCAACCTTTGCGCCCCACTCGTCAACTTCGTTGTCGTAGCCAGCTGCGCCGACCAGAAGGCCCCAGCCCTGGCTGTAGCGAACGACGGCTTCAACGTTCGGCTCGAACTCGGTGTTGCCGGTGTTCTCGACAGCGCCGAGGGTGAGCGACAGGCCGTTGCCCGGAGCGAAGGTGTAGTAGACGACGCCCGTGTTGGTGTCGTTGTTGTCAGCGTTGTCGCCGCGGGTCTCGAAGATGCCGCCGACGTTCGGGCCGCCCAGGTGAGCAGCGTGGAACGGGGTGTCGGTCTTACCAACGAGGAAGAGGTGCGGGCCGTTCTCGAGCGAGATGTAGGCATGCTCAAGCGCGGTCGAGTTGCCGTCGCCGGAGATGTTGCCGCTACCCCAGTTGAAGAAGACCTGGCCGAACGAACGCAGCGTGCCCCACTCGGTCGACGAACGGGCGTCGAAGGTCGGGGAGAAGCGAGCGAACTTCGAGAAGCGGTAGTCCGGGTCGCCGTCGCGATCGCGGTAGCGCATCTCGTAACGGACGTAGCCGCCGATCTTCAGGCAGGTCTCGGTGCCCGGGATGTAGAAGAAGCCCGTGCCGTAGGTGTCGCAGATGCGGACATATTCCATCGGCTCCGGCTCAGCGACGACGATTGCGTCAGCAGCCTGAGCCGAGCCAGCGACAACAGCTGCCGCCGAGCCGAGAAGAAGGCTCTTGATGTTCATTTCTGACCTCCAGTCAAAGTTACAAAGCGGGTCTGGGTATCTTTTTTCGCTGAAGGACAGCTGTTTCCTGCCCCATCCCCAATCCGAAGAGAACGATTCCGCCCTCTTCGACGGTGAGAATACGCAGGTCCCGGTGCCGATCAACAAAGTTCGACGGCTGGATACCCGGCTACCATATGGTATGAGGTCGGTCTGTGGCAGAAAGGTCACGATTTTTTGGTGGACCTTAACAGAGGCTTAACAGCGGTGCCTCGCCGACGCGGAGAACGCGCCACTTGCCGCGATGTCGCGCCATTCGATCGAAGCGGAAGATTCGCTCCGCAGTCAACTCCACGTGCCTGTGCGCGCATTCAACGGCCACGAGCCTGCAGGGGGGTCTCATCCCGCTTCCGCGTGACTGCAGTCGAGACGTCTCAAGTCTCTACCGTTGATCCGGGAACCAGATGCGCCTCCCTCTACGAGCACGGACCGGATCCTGCCTCTATATAAGAATGGCTCCGAAGGCAGCTGAGCACCTCCTATGGAGAACGACACCGCGCTCAGATAAGCGGATGCGCGCAACGGCGCTTCCCAATCATTAGCAGCGAAAGCGGCTGCACGACCCAATCGCTTGTGGATGCAGCAAGATTAGCTTCGTGACGGCGAAATAGCTCTTGTATCCCAAGGCATCGCAGGTTAGTGGAGGCGCGACGGAGAGGTGGCCGAGTGGTCGAAGGCGCTCCCCTGCTAAGGGAGTAGACCTCAAAAGGGTCTCGTGGGTTCGAATCCCATCCTCTCCGCCACGGCGGATCCACTCTTCGCCAATTACGCGCAAGACGCTGTTTTCCCGACATGATTTCCAGGCTGGGAACCCAAATGAGGGTGTCTGTGCCATGGATGTATCGTCAGAAGTATCGCTGAATGTATCGCCCGAAGTATCGCTCGGAAGGACGCGTTCGGCGGCCCGGGAAGCATCCTCCAAACGCCCGCGCGGCACAGGGGCCGGGCGGTACCTCGTGCGATCAGGTTCCGTTTACATCTTCCAGATTAGGGTTCCGAAGGACCTTTGCGGCCACGAGCTTCCCCTCGTCCGCGTCAGCCTCGGCGCGCTGACCGCGAGGCAGGCCCGCATCCGGGCGGACATCATGGCGGCTCATGCCCGCCTCTTCTTCGAGGGAGTGAGGACAAGAAAGTTGGCAAACGGGCAAGACGAAGACGGAGCGAGCAGCCGCAGCGAAGCTTACGGACCTGGCGCACCACAATTTACGGGTGAAACGCCGTTGGAAGTGCTGGCCGAGGCGCGTGGTTATCTGAAGGCCATGGCGTCCGTGATTTCCGGAGAGGCTCCGACGTCTCCGCCACATCAGGAGGCGGCGCTCGAGGGTCTGCGAGGTCTGGTAGGCATTGCGCGCGAGGTGGCCAAGGGGCCTGCGGGAAATCCAATAATCATGGAGAATGCCGATCTGCTGAAGGCCCGCTACGTGGCGAAGGTTCAAGGCGCCGATCGAGCTATGGCAACGGCGACGACGACGACAGTCGGCACGAGTGGCGAAGCCCCGAAGGCTGCGCCGCCTGCGCCTGAATCCCGCATCGACGCGCTTGGCCCCGCTGCCCAGCCGCCCGCTCCCTCGCATTCGCCGAAGGCGGCACCGAGGCAACCCGTCCCCGCCTTTGAGCTTGACCGCCGCACGGTTGCTCGACCTGCCTCCTCCAAGCCGCTGTTCAGTACCATCGCGGCCGAGTATTTCGAGGCAAGGGCCGTAAAATCCGGCGAAGACAATCCCGACATCAAGACCGCTCGATACCGATGTGACCTCTTCGTCGAGCTCGTTGGCGACCATCCGGTCGACACATACACGTCTGCGGACTTGCAGGCTTACGTCAAGTTCTTGAAGTACTGGCCCGCCAAGGAAAAGGACCGCCCCAGGGACCTGTCCGCCAGGGAAATCATCGCCATGAATCAGGACCTGTCCCGGAAGCCCCTGGCGAGAAAATCCCTTCGCGAAGGGTATGTAGGAGCAGTCAAGGCAGTGATCCGCTCGCGAATGGCGGCGTACGATTATCCCAACCCATTTGCTGGCGTGACCATTTCTTACCCCGACACCGCCACTCCCAGCCAGGCCAGGGAACCGCTCAGCGCCCTGCAGTTAAGCAATATCTTCGCCGCTGGCGTCGGGCGCGGTTTCCTCGACGAGGCCATGCTGCCCCTTCTCGGCCATTTGACCGGAAGAAGGCTTGGCCTGCTGGTACACCTCACCGGAGCCGATATTCGGGAAAAGTACGAAGGTGTCTGGGTCGCGCAGACCAACGGCATCATAAAGGTGAACAAAACCTGGCAACGGGTGCCGATCAAAACGCAGGCCAGCACGACCTTCTTCGTCCTGCATGACTTCCTCCGGGAGATCGGCTTTGTGGAATGGGCGACCTCGCAAGGTGATGGCTTCCTGTTCCCGGAACTGATGCGACTCGCCGATCCCTCCAAGAGCGCGAGTTCCTACATGGCGCGCCTGTTCAAACGGGCTGGCATCACGGGCAAGCACAAGGAGGTGTTTCATTCGCTTCGGGGCGGTTACATCGAAATGATGCGCGACAGCAAGGTGGACGCGCGCGACCGCAAGCTCCAGGCAGGACACACCCTCAGCGACGAGCACGACCTCTATGGCTTCCGGGCGATCAGCGAGAGCCGAGCGCGTGAGATGGCGCATGTCCGGCTGATGGAGGGCGTCGACTACTCTATGTTCAAGGGGCTCGATTTCGACAAGCTGGCCAGCGCCAAGCGGACGTCCGGACGCAAGAAGAAGTGACAGCTGCGCCGCTCGTGGGCTCCGTCTTGTTTCACCGCAGCACAGTCAGATGGCAAAGATCGATGCCCTTTCCTCTTTCTCTTCCGGGATCCCCCTGGGCAACAAGTGAGGCTTGCCGATCGCTGAGATTGCCTCACATCCGGGCCACGGTTTCATGAGGAAGTCGTTCGATTCGGTCGGAATGAGGTGGGGATCATGCGAACTTCCGCAAGGCCGGATCGGACCTCGATCTCGTAGCCGGCCGATTTGAGCGGGATCGGAAAAGAACCGCGCGACTTGCTGGCGATGAAATTGCCTAGCGGTCCGGAGATGTGCTCGTGCTTCATTTGCGGTCCTTTCCCTTTCCCTTTGCCTCGACGGCTTCCTTAACGGCAGTGCCGATCGTCTCGATCAGGGCTTCAATGCCCAATTTGTTCAGGGCCAGTCGTTCGACCCTGACGGTCACGCCTTCGACGGGGGCGAGTTCAAGCACCTCTCCCTCGAGAGCTTCCCTGACCTTGTTCCTGATGAATTCAAGCGAATGGGCCTTCTTGAGGTCCGAATACATAGTGAGCGCCGTGACGTGCTCTTCGGTGTAGTAGGCCGCTTTCCCGCGCCCATATGGTTCGGGAACGACGCCTTCGGCGATCAGGAACCTGATGTTCCTTCGCGGCTGTCCCGTCCTCCGTTCGAGGTCGTCGATCTTTAAGCCGACGGTCACTGTATCGTCCAAGTCAGGTTCCTTTTTCGCGACAGTTCAACTGTCACGAAAACCCTCACACGGTTAATTCCCTGAGTCAAGTTTTCGCGACAGTTGAACTGTCACGAAGGCAATAAAATTTCAGAGTAGCTCAGGCTGCTCCAGATAGCTCGCCGCCCCAATCGTTTGCCGGAACGTCGTTGGACAGAAAGGAATCCGCCAGCAGCGAGGTGACGCGGGTGCGATCCACTCCCAAATACGGCCGCGACAGGTAAACATGTTAATATTTACGATTGACACCCCGGTACGTCGATCTTAGCCTCATCTTCGAGCCGTTGGAGGACAGCTCGTTTGGGAGGAACATATGCGCCGATTTGCTTTGGCGGTCGCAGCTTTGCTTGTGACTGCACCCATTGTTGCGGCCCAGGATTACCCTGCGCAGCCGATCCGGATGATCGTTGGCTTCAACCCCGGTGGTGGCATGGACACCATCGCCCGCACCGTCAGTGAAAAACTCGCGGCACCACTCGGGCAGCCAGTGGTCGTTGAAAATCGTCCTGGTGCGGGTGGCACAATTGCCATGGCCTTCACCAAAGAAGCTCGGCCGGACGGCTACACGATCGTCCTCAGTGAGACCAGTGCTCTTATTGGCCCCGTAGTGTACGAAAACGTAGGCTATGACCCGATCACGGATTTCACGCCCGTTGCACAGCTAACATCTGCGCCGCTGGCGCTTGTGGCCAATCCCAAGCTCGGGATCGATAGCGTCAACGACCTGATTGAACTGGCAAAGGCTAAGCCGGGAGAACTGTTCTACGCGACGTCCGGCGTAGCGACGGTCCAGCATCTCGCAGGTGAAATGCTCTCGAACATGGCAGGGATCGAGTTGGAGGACGCGCCGTTCCAAGGTGGTGCGCCATCTGTTACGGCAGTTGTTTCAGGCGAAGTACCGCTAGCTATCGTCAGCCTCGGCGCGGCAGTTCAGCAGGCAGAAGGCGGCACGTTGAAAATCCTCGCGATCACTTCAGAAGAACGCTTAGCCCAGTTCCCCGATCTGCCGACGATCAGTGAAACGATCCCGGGATTCTCTGCATCACCAAGCCAATTCATCTTGGCTCCTTCCAATGCTCCAGTGGACGTCATCAAGACGCTTTCCGATGCTGTGGGGAAGGCGATGGAGGAGCAGGCATTACTCGACACACTGACCAAGCAGGGCTTCATTCCTGACTACAAAAGCGGTGAGCAGTTGGCATCCGAGATCCCGAATGCCGTCAAACGGTGGACCGACGCCACCAATGCTCTCGACGCAAAATAAGCACGTCTCCGGCCGGCAGTTGAAGACGCCGGCCTCCCTCCCCATGAGAATTGCAGTGCAGACATGACACACCGTACCATCGGCATGATCGTCCCGCCGGCGAACGGCGAAGTTCCGCCTGAAGCCCCTGCCATCTACCCCGAGGGGATACGATTTCTAACGCGCGGCCTTGCGATCGATTCCGTTTCCATCGGTAGCTTCGACAAGGTGATCGATCGGGTCGTGCAACTCGGAAAGGAGTTGCGCGACGAAGGGGCCGAAGCAGTCTCCCTGATGGGAACGTCGCTGAGCTTTTTCCGCGGCGTCGCCTTCAACGATGAATTAACGAGAGCACTGCACGAGGCTACAGGCCTCCCTGCCACAACAATGAGTAACGGCATTCGCGACGCACTCAGAGCAGTTGGCGCTACGAAGGTCGCAGTGGGGACTGCCTACACGGACGACCTCAATGAAAAGCTCAGGACTTATCTCACCGATAGCGGTTTCAAAGTTTTGTCGCTGGAGAGCCTTCAGCTGTCTGCAGTCCCTGAGATCCACGCAGTTACACTCGACACGATCGTCAGCCTTGGCGAGAAGACATTCGAAAGCTCTGGTCGCAGGGCAGATGCTGTTCTGATTTCATGCGGCGGCCTGCGCGCGACGCACCTGGCGCCCGCACTTGAAGCAAAGGTCGGTGTGCCAGTGATTGCCAGTGCAACGGCAGGTCTTTGGTCGACCGTCAGACTGCTCGGCATCAATACACGTCTCGATGCTTTTGGAGCTCTGGGTCGGGTTGCTTAAGACCTGCGGACGCTGAACTTCAGATGTAGACGTGGGAAGATAGCCCTAACGCAGTTCTACCGGTCGCCCCAAGGAGATTTGCCATGCGTATTTCCCTTATCGCTGCTGCTGCAGCCTTGGTAACTTCCATTCTCGGACCTTCTACAGCAATTGCGGAGGCCGACTATCCGAGCAAGCCGGTTCGCATCGTCATCGGGTTTGCGGCCGGGGGCGGCACAGACACGATCGCGAGAATGCTTGCCGAAGGCCTGTCGAAACAAATCGATCAACCAGTTGTGGTCGAGAACCGCCCGGGTGCAGGCGGTACGTTGGCAGCATCCTACAGTGCGGCGGCTGATCCGGACGGTTACACGCTCTACTTTAGCGGAACGTCGACGCTGATCGGCCCGGTCTTCGTGGAAAATGCTGGCTACGATCCGGTCAAAAGCTTTGCCGGAGTTGCCAACATCAATGAGACGCCGCTGGCATTAGTAGCTGGTCCTTCCTTTCCGGCGGATGACGTCAGAGGCATGATCGAAGAGGCTAAGGCGAAGCCGGGCGAGCTGTTTTACGCAACTCCGGGCGTAGGCACGACCCAGCACCTTCTCATCGAGATGCTGGAGCGAGAGGCAGGCATCGACTTACAGGATGCGCCATACCAGGGCGCTGCGCCGTCGATTGCCGCAGTCATTTCTGGAGAAATCCCGCTCGCGATAATCAGCCTCAGTGCTGCGATTGAACAGGCGAAGGGTGGCAAGATCAAGATACTCGGAATTACTTCACCCGAGCGGGTTTCCGATTATCCGGATATCCCTGCCATTGGAGAAACCGTCGCTGGCTACGGCGCCCTACCTTCCAACTTCCTCGTTTCACCTGCAGGCACACCGCAGACCATCATCGATATTCTCTCCGACGCAACCGCGTCGGTAGTTGAAGACCCAGAATTCGTCGACTTCCTAAAAAAGCAGGGCCTTTTGCCCAAGTATATGCCGGCCGCTGAACTTGACGTTCGTATCGCGTCGGAGACGGCTAAATGGACCGAAGTAGCCCGGTCACTGCCTGCGTCTGGAAAGTAGTTGCGTCGCAGCGACGAAAAATCGGGAGGAGCCGATGAACTCTGAAGATGCACCGCGGGGCGTCAACACGTCGGATCTCGTGTCCGGTGTGGTGATGCTGGCCATCTGCGGTGGATTTGCGGTCACAGCGTATCGGTATGGCATAGGAACACCTGCACGAATGGGCCCCGGGTTCTTCCCATTCCTATTCGGGCTAGTGGGTTGCGGGTTAGCTGTCACCATATTGATCCGCTCGTTCTTGGTCCCGGGCGGTCTATATGACCTGCTCCACTCGAGGTCCTTAATCTTTGTTGTCGGCTCGGTTGTTGCGTTTGGTCTTCTGATCGAGACCGTGGGACTGGGCCCGGCAGTCTTTGCGACCACCGTGATATCGTCCTTCGCCGATAAAGAAGCGACCTTGCGAAGCAGTGTCACACTCGCTGCCATCCTTACCGCCAGCATCTGGGTGATCTTTATATACCTTCTAAGTCTCCCAATGCCGCTACTGGAGCGCGTATTCTGATGGATATTCCATCCAGCCTGGTCGCCGGATTTGTTCAAGCTGCATCATTAACTAACCTTTTCTACTGCTTTGTAGGTGTCACGCTTGGAACCCTTATTGGGGTGCTGCCCGGCATCGGCGCGATGCTAGGCATTGCTCTACTTCTCCCAGTCACTTTCCATCTTCCGCCCGATGCGGCGATCATCATGCTCGCAGGTCTTTATTACGGCGGTGAATATGGAGGTTCGATCACGTCAATTCTGGTGAATCTGCCGGGCAGCGCATCGTCAGCAGTGACATGTCTCGACGGCCATCAAATGGCCAAGCAAGGGCGCGCCGCCGTCGCTCTCTATGTGACCGCAGTCGCATCGTTCATCGCCGGCACAACTGGCATCATTTTGATGACGCTATTCTCGCCGCTCATCGCCAACTTCGCGTTGTCTTTCACCTCAGTCGACTATTTCTCAGTGATGTTACTGGGTCTGCTCGCCTCGGCGTCGGTTGGCCGCGGCTCACCAGTGAAATCGATTGGTGCCCTCATTGTTGGCGTGCTGTTCGGTATCATTGGCACCGACGTTAACACAGGGATGCAACGCTATACCTTCGGGTACCCAGAGCTGATCACCGGGCTCGGCATCACAGTAATCGCGATGGGTCTCTTCGGGGTCCCCGAGGTCATTGCTGGCGCCGAAAGCAAGGCAAACCGCCCCGTCGCCCAACGTGTCCGCATTCGAGATATGCTCCCAACACGCGATGAAGTACGCCGCGCGACCATGCCCGTGGTGCGAGGGACAAGCCTTGGCTCACTCTTGGGGGCCCTCCCCGGCACAGGCGTCACAATCGCCGCGTTTCTCGCCTATTCGATCGAAAAGAAGGTGTCACACACGCCCGAACGGTTCGGACACGGCGCGATAGAAGGCGTTGCGGCACCGGAGTCGGCAAACAATGCTGCAGCACAGACCGCGTTCATCCCTACCCTCACATTGGGCATTCCTGGTAGCGCGACCATGGCGTTGATACTTGGCGCACTTATGATCCATGGCATCCCGCCCGGTCCGCAGTTTATGACCGCGCATGCCGATCTTTTTTGGGCGTTGGTCGCCAGCTTCTGGATCGGAAATCTGTTCCTGCTGGTACTAAACATTCCCCTGGTCGGCCTTTGGGTCCGATTGTTGCAGGTGCCCTACAAGTATCTCTTCCCGACCATCATCTGCCTGATCTGCGTCGGGATCTACAGCGTGAATCTCAGCACATTCGACATCTGGGTCGTGCTGGGTATTGGGCTTCTCGGATACTCGATGCGCATGACGGGCTTCGACTGCGCTCCGCTCTTGATGGGGTTCATCCTAGGACCGCTGATGGAAGAGAATTTGCGCCGCGCACTGATGCTCAACCGAGGTGACTTTTCGGTGTTCATCAAGAGTCCGATCAGCCTCACGTGTCTGCTTCTGACGGCGCTTCTACTGCTGTGGCCGTTAATCTCTGGCCTCCGCCAAAAAATTCGAGCGCGCGCAGCCGCTCAGTGACTTGGATTTCGTAGGACCGTACATGCCAAAAATCACACGCGTGCACGCACAAGCGCTTGCCGTCCCAGCCAACGTTGAAATTGGCACCCGCAAGCACAGCCAGAACATGGGCATCTGCTATGTCGAAGTAGAGACGGATGATGGGAACATCGGCCACGGGATTAGTGCGATCACAGACGTCGGGGTGGTGGCGGCCGCCGTCAATTCATCCTCAAACGTCATCATGGGCATGGACCCGGTCGACAATGAACGGATTTGGGAAGTGCTCTACTGGGCGATGACGCCTCGCGGTCAAGGTGGCTATGCAATGCATGCGATAGCTGCGATTGACGTCGCGATCTGGGATCTCAAAGGCAAGCATCTCAATCTACCCGTATGGCGTCTTCTTGGCGGCGCTCGCGAGCGTGTACCTGTCTATGCCACCTTTGGCTTTGACTTCTACGACCGGGACGAGCTCGCGAACGCTGCGAGTGACTTCGTACAACGCGGATTTCGCGATCTGAAGATGACGGTCGGACATAACGCGCTCGCTCGCCGCAGTCCTTCTCGCCCCGTAATAGAAGTAGTGGAGGAAGACGCTCGACGGGTTCAGGCTGTGCGTGAGGCAGTCGGCCCCAACGTCCGGCTATATCTTGATGCCAACTGCAGCCTCGATCACTTCCACGCCGCGCATCTCGCTCGCCGAGTGAAGGAATACGATATCACCTTCTTCGAAGAACCAATCACCCAAAACGATGCTCGACAAATGGCGGATCTGCGTCGCGAAGTCGGCATTCCGCTTGCGTGCGGCCAGAATGAAGGCACCGCCTTCCGTTTTCGTGAGCTAATCGCGGCCAACGCACTCGATGTGCTACAGCCGAACGTCGTCATCACTGGCGGCTTTACCCAATGCGCGCGCATCGCCTCGCTAGCCCACACCTACAACATGCCAATCGCAAACGGAGGTGCTTGGATCCACTACAACATGCACTTGCAGGCTGGAGCACCAAATGGAACGCTCTGCGAATACCACAATCTTGCGGTCATCGCGTACCGCCAGCTAGCCAATAACCTACCGGAACCTCAAAACGGCTGGCTTACAATGCCCGACGCCCCGGGTCTCGGATTTGACATCAACCAGGAGGCGGTTCGGGCATTTCGCTGCCGTTAGCAGGCTGTCTAGCCTTTTCTTGGGGACACCTCAGTTCGTCACGAACGAAAACCCCGACCGGTGTCGCCAACATTAGAATCACTTCCTCCCTCATTGGCGGCGATGGCTCGTTCCCGCAAGCTGCTGTCTCGTCTCCTGAGACCTAGGCATAAGCGAGGCTACATCAGCCAGTACTTGCTTCTGATGGACAAGGGCTCTTTCAGCGCGCAACGGGACACTAACGCACCGGCATCCCGCCGGACCACTCGGCCCCATTCTGCCGTTTCAACGACCAACGAAATGCCGTTCCGGCACTCCACTGGACCACCGATCCGCCAGCCCAACGAAGTGCCATTCCGGTCTTCCACCGGACCACCGTTCTGCCATTTCAACTGACCAATGAAACGCCGCTCCAGCATTCCGCCGGACCACCGTNCGGTCTTCCACCGGACCACCGTTCTGCCATTTCAACTGACCAATGAAACGCCGCTCCAGCATTCCGCCGGACCACCGTTCCGCCAGACCAACGAAATGACGCTCCGGCACTCCATCGGATCACCGTTCTGCCAGACTAATGAAACGCCGTTCCAGCAGGTCACCGGACCACCGTTCCGCCAGACCAGCGAAACGCCCTCACGGCATTCCATCGGACCGCCGTTCTCCCATTTCAACTGGCCAATGAAACGCTGTTCCGGCATTCCACCGCACAACCATTCTGCCATTTCAACTGACCAATGAAACGCTGTTTCAGCATTCCACCAGATCACCGTTCTGCCGGGCCAACGAAACGACGCGCCGGCATTCCATCGAACCTCCGTTCCGCCAGACCCACGAAACGGCGTTCCGGCATTCCACCGGATCGTCAGCCGTCTCGTCGACGCAATAACAACGCGCGTCACTGGCCTGGCCAGTAATCGGGCGGAAATAGCGGCAGATTAGGCTCAGGTCGCGATTAGGAAGTCCGCCAGCAGCCTTAATAGGCGGACGTTCAAATCTGTATAAGGGCCATGCGTTGCATGTTAGAGACGGAAAGCTTGTAAGTGGCCGCCTGTGACGTGAGCAACAAATGCACAAGCTCGGCCTGCCGGCGTGTTCCTGTCTTGCTGAATATTCGGTTCAGATGAGTATGTGCCGTCGAAACCGAAATCCCGCAGCGCTGCGCGGCAGCCTCGCGCCCGTCGCCCTTGCAGATCTCCAATGCGAGAATGGCCTCGGCTCGCGTGAGGCCGAACCGATGGCGAAGGTTGTCTATCTGATCGTCAATGCTCTCCGCATGTCCATCTCCGACTTGCAGGGAACCGAGCCGCGACTGGATTTCGAAGGCTCGCACCAGATGCGGGCGCAAAGCCGCGAACAGCGCCTCGGCTTTTCCATTGAGCGGACGCCTGATGTCCGGGTGAACCGCGCACCCCGCCCACGCTTGCGCGCCAGACATCAACGTGATGCCCATGCCCCCGGTGCCCAACCCTTGTGGAGCCCACCACTCGTTGAAGAAGGCTGTGCGTTCAAATTCATCCGGCGGCACGATCGTCGCGAAGCGAATGAGTTGACCCGCTCGAACCTTGCCGACGTGCTGCATCAGGGGATTGAGACGCACCCAGTGCTCACGATAGCTCACCAGATAGTCCGGATCCGATCTAGGCGCGACAACGATCCGCTGTCCGGTCCCGGTATCGCTGAAATGGAGAGTGGCTTCGGCGCCTCCCATCAGGTCAGCCATGCGGTTCATTGCATCGGGCCACAGCGGCTTTTCCAGCGAAGCAGCGTAAATGCAATCGATCAGATCAAGCAGCGCTTCGTCCATCGCCCCCTTCTATCGACCGAACGGTTGACGCTTTTGTTTGACAGTCATTGTAACGTTGTCCTTTCAATCCTACCAGAAAGAACGGCGCCTAAATGAGGATTACGACTGTCTTTTTGCTTTCGGCAGCAGCCGTTTACGTCATATGCACCAGTGTCATTGCCAATGCTGCTGAGCCCGGATCTTCCCAACCGGACACATCCGCTGTCGATTGGACCGGAGCTTCGATCGGTATTGTCGGCGGTATTAGCGCTCTCGACGGCACCACGCGCATTCCAGCCTATTCGCGCGACGCTTTCCACGCGGACAGCACGTCCGGAGCCATTGGCGCGAAGGCGGGCTACAACCAGCACTTCGCCAATGACATCGTGCTGGGCATAGAAGCGTCGATGTTCGCCCTGTTCAATGAAGGCCATTCAATTTTCGGCAACGAAGACTGGCACGTCAACGCCGATTGGCAGGGCGCCATGGTTGGCCGCATCGGCTATGCCGCGGGACGTTTCCTGCCCTATTTGAAGGGTGGCGTTTCCTTCCTTCACCTGAAGGACCTTCGCTATGAAAGTTCTATTTTCCCTTCGTCACGACCGTTGGATCGCAGCTATGTCGGCTGGACCGTCGGAGCGGGCGTCGACTACGCGGTCGACAACAACTGGGTTCTCGGCGTCGATTACGCCTATTCCGATTTCGGCAGCCACAATTTCGAGAATGACGAGATCGGACCGACATTTGTCGAGCCGGGTCTTCACCTGATTTCGGCAAGCATTAGCTACAAATTCTGAGGGAGGATAACTGGGCAGTCTGTTGCGATGGCAAGGGCTGCTTCCAACTTGGATCGATGCCGTTGTGCAGCGAGTGGTGGGACAAGGCGTAGACGCCGATTCTGAGGAATATGTGGGACTTTCAGTTTACGAGGGCTTTGGGGCTGATGGCGCGGACTGCGCCCTATGTCGCGCTGCGCTTGGCCGTCTATTTCGGCATCGCGGGTGCCATTGTCATTGTTACAGGCGCCAGCGCCATGATCGGCTACGGCATTGGCAGTCGCGGCGGTGAAGATTTCCGCACAGCCTCCGGCTTCTGGGGTGGGGCGGCGGGTTTCGGACTCTCGGCGGGTCTCATCTATCTTGCCCGCGAATACATTCTCTATCTCGTCAAAGCCGGCCATATCGCTGTTCTGGTCGATCTTATGGACGGCCGCGAAGACTCAGGTAATGCCGGCCAGATCGCCCGCGGCACGAGGATTGTGCGCGAACACTTCGTTGAGGCAAGCGTCCTGTTTGGCATCGATCAGGTGGTCAAGGCAGTCATCAACGCGGTCACCAGCCTTATGGCAGGTACCGCTACGTTCTTGCCGATCCCTAGCCTAGACACGCTCGCGCGGATGTTGCGGCTCTTTCTCAAGATTGCCGTAGGCTTCATCGATGAAGTCATCCTCGCCTATGCGATCCACATTCAGACGCGTAATCCATGGCAAGCGGCAGAGGAAGCCCTGATCCTCTACTGTCAGAACTATAAGGTGATGATCAGGAACGCTGCCTGGGTGGCCATGTTCATCTACGTTTTCGCCTTTGTCGTGTTCCTGCTTGCTCTCGCTCCAGCCTCGGCGTTGATCTATCTGTTTCCCGGCGGATGGAGCGCCGGGGGCTTCGTGTTTGCCCTGCTCTTTGCGTGGGCAGTCAAGGCCGCCGTTCTCGAACCGCTGGCGATTGCGTGCATGATGCAGGTTTTCTTCAGGACCACCGCGGGACAGGAGCCAGATCCTGAATGGCAGGCGAGGCTGGCTCAACTCTCTGGTCGGTTCGGAATGCTCGCCGAGCGGGCTCGCGATTGGTCTCGCCAGCCTGCTGCACCTCAGGAGAGGAAAGCGGCGGTATGATGTTATGTCGCCCAGTGACATGGCTGAAGGCGTCAGCGTTCCTTCCCTTCATGGCGGGACCGGCACTCTCGCTGACCTGCCCGGAACAGACGGCGGAGCTGCTATGCGTGATGCATCAGGAACTGCCGGAAAGCTACGTCATGGCTTTCGGCACCATAACGCTTGTTGGCCAACGCCCGCAGTTCAATTCCGATACGCTCGAATATAAGCCTCCTGGACCCTACAGAGCCACGTTCAGCGGACATCTTGCCCGGCCGAGCGGCTTTGACCTTCCGGCGCGCTTCGCCCTGAACGTGATGGAAAATTGCCTTGGCCCGTGGTGCGGCGCGGTGCCGACAGGCGCTCCTGCCGTTATCTTCCTGAAGAAAGTCGAGAACGGCTATCTGCTTGAGACCTTCCCCTGCAACCGTACGGTTTTGAGAGGGCCAACCGAACGCGATCTGGAGATTTTGACGGGTTGTCTCCGCAAGGGGGCGTGCTGAATGGAAGACGCCAGGATTCGGAGCGGCACCCTGTCGAGACGGGCATCGGCGATGAGCTTTTCACCAGCATGGGAATGCTTTTCCTCGCGTCGGGCGTGTCCCCATGGCTATCGCCGGCGCGAGCGCAGGAGAATCTGATCTGGCATGGACGTGCAGAGGGAGGCAGAGCTTCGCTCTCCTATGGCATTCCCAATTCCGATTACGCACCGCTTTCCTTCAGTTGCACAAATGACGGTAAGGGAGTGACTTTCACCTATGCCCACGAACCGAACCAGCCCTGTGAGGGCATCAAAGTTGAAGTCCTGCTTCAGGCTGCGGAAATTGCAGTGCCAATCACGACCTTCGGGTTTCGGCTCGAACTTGATGAGGAGTTCCTTCTTCAGGGAAGAACCCACCTTGATGACAGGCTGGTCGATCTTTTGACCTCCGGCGAGACACTCACGGTCTTTGTGGAGGACGGGTCAGAGGAATATCCACTGGACGGCGCGCGCGCGGCCGCGATGCATCTCATCGAGAGATGTAAGAGGTAAATTTCTGAGACTGGTGGCGGTCGCCTCTTACCGATTATGAACCATCTTCGCTCCGTCGGAGGCACAAATTGGGAGGATTGCCATGGGGCGTTTGATCATCGCAATATTTTCGCTGTGCTTTGCCGTTTGGTGTGGAGCGCCTTCAGTCTTTGCCCAGGTCGACGACGTTCCCGGATCTTCCGATCATCCGGCGGTCGGCCGCTACGAAGGGGCGAGGATCGGCTTTTACGAGACCAAAGCCTATGAAGAGCTCAGCCTGCCCTTCAAGGCCCTTGATCCCGGCGATCAGAATGACCCTTCCGCATGGCAGACGGAGCTTGCCGGGGAACTCACCTCCATTCGCTACGAGGGGCCGGGCGACCGTTCGATCCTGGAGGTGATGCGCAACTACGAGGCCGCCTTGCAAGCGGAGAGCTTCGAAATCCGCTTCCTCTGCCGCAACGAGCAGGAGTGCTCACCCGCCCGTGCGATCTCAACCTTTTGGGACGCCGCACGCGGCGGGATCGGCATGCCCACCACATGGGACACGACCGTCTACCTGCTTGCCGAGCGCGATGATGGGGAAGGCAAGCTGACGGTCGGCATGCTCGGCGTGGAAACCGCAGCGCGAAGCGGTCAGCCTCTGACCCCGCATGTCGCCATGACCATCGTCAAAAGCCAGCCCATGGAGACGGACCGCATCAGTGTCATCGAGGCGAACGAATTGCAGCAGGCCTTGGCAAAGGATGGCCGCATCGCGATCTATGGCATCTATTTCGACTTCGACAGTACCGAGCTCAGGCCGGAATCGGAGCCTCAGATCACCCAGCTTGCCGGTTTGCTCAACGACAGTCCGCAACTCAGCGTATTGATCGTCGGCCATACGGACGGCCAGGGCGCATTCGACTACAATCTGTCGCTCTCGCAGCGTCGAGCCCAGGCCGTGGTCGATGCTCTGGTGACAAACCATGGCATCGCCTCAGGCCGCATGACGCCGGCCGGCGCCGGCATGGTCGCGCCGGTTGCGACCAATCGCACCGAGGAAGGCCGTGCCAGGAACCGGCGCGTCGAGATCGTGGAGCTGGTGACGCGGTCGGAGTAAGCATCGTCATCGGGAGGAAGATGTCCAACACCTGAATCTGTTGCGGGAGGCTCAGATGAAATGTCGTTCCAGTCTCGCTATCGCCTGCGCAACGATCCTCAGCACGGTGTCCGCGGCGCAGGCAAACGGCGCGGTGTCCGAATTCCCGGCAGGCGGCCTCGTCTTCAAGTCCGAGGAGAGCATTTCGATCGCGCGCGAGGACCTTGAGATCGGATGGAACCGGATCAATGTCCGCTACGTCTTTGTCTCGTCCGCAACCGAGCCGCTCATAAGGACGATCGGCTTTCCCTTGGCAAAGGTTTCGTTGGAAGACGGACCAGACAACATCGAGAACAGGAGCTGGAGCCAGGACGAAGGCGTGGACGATCCGCGCAACTACATGGCTTTCAGGGTCTTCGTGAATGGCACGCCGCTGACGCCGAAGCTTCACGAATACGCATGGTCCGGGGAAACCGATGTTACTCGAAGACTTCTCGACCTCGACATACCGCTCCTTTCGACCGACATGGATTCATACGTCAGGCTGGCGCAACTGCCGGACGCGACACTTGAGGAGCTGAGACGGCACGATCTGGTGTGGAACGAGGTGCCGCCGGGCGCCGGCTGGATCGCCCCGAAATGGGAATATCAATCCGTCTATGAATGGACTCAGACTTTCTCGCCCGGCGAGACCGTGGTCGAAATCTCCTACCGGCCGCTGTTCGGTGCCGACGTCGATTACCACCGTTACTATCCGGATGGCGAAGGCGCTTCGCACTATTGCATGGACGAAGCGACCAAGAGGGAGTTCATGACGAGAGGCGGTCAACCGGAGGCGTTCACAGTCGGCTACATCCTGCAGACGGCGAGATACTGGAACGGCCCGATCGGCGACTTCCGGCTGAAGGTCAGCGACGACCTCGGGGTCCTGTTCGCGTTCTGCGTTCCCGAAGGCCTGGAGCCGGCCGGTGATGACCGGAGTTGGAGAGCCAGGGACTTCGTGCCCGATTCAGACCTGAAAATCGTGTTCTATGTGTATGGCTAGCGCATATCGCCCACATTACGGCACAAACCTTGCCGTTGCACACCTGCGCTTATTTCCAATCCTGCTCGCGCTCCTTATGGGCATGGCCGGCAGTGTAATGGCACAGCCGTCCTTTTCCCCGGAGGCGACCGACGCGCTGCCCGAGGGCAACGGAAGGACATATCTCGACCTCATCCGGCTCGTCATGCCAGGAATCGCCGTCAGCGGCAGCGCCTATTCCGACGCCCACCAGCCAACCGGCATCAGGCATCTCGGAGGCTGGATTGACGGCGATATCGGGTTGGCACGTACTGGTACTCTTGGGCTTCAAGCCGTGCCGTTGCGCTCTAGCGGCAGGCAACGGCTGGTGCTGCTGGTAGACTTCGGAATGACCGAATACAGCGTCGGCTATGCCATCCTGGCGCTTTTTGACATTGAAGGTGACGCCCGGCTGCTCGACGCCGCCGATGTCGCGTTGGATCGGTGGACATCGTTCATGGACCCCGTTCGTCTGCCGGTCGGCGCTGACGACGATCTCCTGGTAATCCAAAGCACGCACCACAACTCTAGCCAGAGCTTCCTGTCCGCATCCCTGATCCTGGTTCGCAATGACCAGTTCGAATTGGTCGATACGATCTCCTTGCTCGGCGACAGAGCGTATGGCTTCGAACGCACCCAGGAGTTGACCATCGAACAAAGCGCAGGCGAGCCCTTCGCGGACATAGCGGTCAGCGTAACTGAAACGACGGAGCTCACGGCCGTGGACCAGGACGACGGGACGCTTCCCGAGCCGGGAAGTCGTGCGATCACCGTAACCTATCGCTGGGATACCGTCGCCCAAAGCTACATGCCGGATTCGAACGCTTTGACAACCCTGGCACGCGAGAACGAAGAGCGCTTCTGAAAAAGCGGCGGCAGTCGCGTCGGCCGCGCGGCTGGAAAATCCGCCGCTTGCGCTCGCGGCTCGACGTCCAGAGACCAGATTCGATCGTTCATTGGCGTAAGGTCTCCTTGCTGATCCCGAGGCCATGCCGATCGACCAGCTTCTCATGGGCAAAGGTTGATCCGAAATCTGGATAATGCGCACGAACCAGATCGAGCACATGATTGCGAAAATCCTGGGTATGGCGACGATTACTCGGCCGGCCGCGCTTTCTGGACGCCAGACCATCAGCGCCGGCGCGATCATAGGCCTGCAGGAGCCGGTGAACCTGGCTGCGGCTGATGTGCAGCGGCTCGGCGGCTTGAACGACGCTTAGGCGTCGGAATCGGCATAGTGCATCTCGCCGGCCATGGTTGCCAGCGACGTCATCCTGGCCCTGAAATCCCGCCTCTGTCTGCTGTCGGGAGCCGCAAGCTCAAAGCTTCGTATGACATCTCCGGTCCAGTAGTCATAGCGCTCCGCCGGCGCGGCATCGTGGGTCGATACCGTCTGGAAGATGTGCCCCTTCGGCCGGCCCTGCGAGAAGGCATGAGAAGATTGATGTTGCTTGGCCGCGCTCATGCGCAGCACTATGGGAATCAGGATTTCCGAGCCAATGCTCGCCGATCGCGCAGACGCGCGCCTCCGCCTGCTCAACATCGGTGTAGCGACAGCGAAGCCGATGCCGGGCTATATGCAAGTTGGGGCCGGCCTACTGCTGTTGCCATTCGAAGTTCTGGTGCAACAGCTGAAGGACGGCCTTTTCAACTTTTGCACCCAGAAGCGTGATCCACCCCCATTGAACGGGTCCACCTTGAAGTATGGTTTTGACCATGAAGGAGGACCACGATGGCAACCAAGCGACACAAGCCCGATGAGATCGTCACGAAGCTTCGGCAGGTTGAGGTTTTGCGCGGCCAGGGCATGGCGATGGCGGATGCTGTTCGCCAGATCGGCGTTTCCGAGCTGACGTATTACAGGTGGCGCAAGCAGTATGGCGGCATGAGCCGTGACCARCTYCGGCAGTTGAAGGAGCTCCAGAAGGAGAACGAACGGCTTCGCAAGGYGGTKGCCGATCTGACMCTGGACAAGCTGATCCTGACGGAGGCTGCKCGGGGAAACTTCTGAGCCCCTCGCGYCGYCGTGCCTGCATMGACCATGTTCGCTCGGTTYTGCCGAARCGCGTKTCGGAGCGCCGGATATGCCGCGTGCTGGGGCAGCATCGCTCCACGCAGCGCCGCATTCCYCGCGGYCGGGACGACGAGCAGCAACTKACCGARGACATYGTYGCAYTGGCCCGCCRGTATGGCCGCTATGGCTATCGCAAGATCGCCGAGCTTCTGCGCAGCCAGATGGGCTGGGTGGTCAACGACAAGCGGGTCGAGCGCATCTGGCGACAAGAGGGGCTGAAGGTTCC